>NZ_JAGTJY010000142.1:0-16213 GCF_018195695.1 Achromobacter sp. Marseille-Q0513
GACTCCAGGGGCGCGAGAGGGCTCGCTTTTAAAGATGTATTAATAATACATCTTTAAAACAGCCTCCCGCAAATCCATGGCGGCCCTGCCCGCCCGGGCCTCGTCCGCCCATCCCGCGGGCGTGCGGACCGGCGCCGCGCGTGAGTCTTACGGGGATTTGGCGTACTGAGCCAGTCCATGGCCGAAGGACCAGTTCTCCTTCGCGACCTCGACGATATTCACGAACACGTCCTCTCCCCGAAGGCCGGGGCTCTCGCCCAGCAATTCCGCGATCCGCCGGAACAGCGCCTTCTTCTGATCCAGGCCGCGCGTGTTGTTGGCCGTGATCTGGATGAACACCAGATCGTCGCTGCGCGCGATGTTCATATAGGTCGCGCCGTAGCGGAAGTTCGCCGCCTCGTGCTCCGTGATGGTCATGAACTGGTCGTCTTCCGGCACGTTGAAGGTTTCCCGCAACGCGCGGTAAACGCCGTCGAAGAGGGCCTGCCGGTAGGCTTCCGGCTTTCCGGCGCGCAAGGCGATGTGCACGAGTGGCATGGTGAATTCCTCGGTGGGTTGTAGACCCGATCCATACTAGTTATTCTTTTTCCTTATTCATACTTATATCAGTCATTAAGGCTCAAAATGAATGAGCGCTCGCTGGACCTGGACACCGTCAAGGCCTTCATCCGCATCGCCGAGCTGGGCAGCTTCACGCTGGCGGCGGATTCGCTGCGCATGACGCAGGCCGCGGTCAGCCTGAAGCTCAAGCGGCTCGAAGACCGGCTCGGCTTCCGGCTGGTCGAGCGCACGCCCCGGCACGTGGAGCTGTCGGCGCGCGGCGCCGGTTTTCTTGAGCACGCCCGGGAACTCATGGCGGCGCATGAGCGCGCGCTCGCCCTGTCGGTCGAAACGCGGCAGCGCCTGACCATCGGCATCAGCGACCACGTGGCCGGCCCGGAGCTGCCCGCGCTGATCGCGCGCATGAATGCGCAGGATCCCGAACTCCTGATCGAAATCCGCATCGGCTCCTCGGGCGACCTGCTGCAAAGCTATGACCGGCGGGAGCTGGACGCCGTGATCGCGCGCCTGCACGCCGGCCGCGACGACGGCAAGGTGCTGGCCGAGGAACAGCTGGGCTGGTTCGCGGCGCCGCACTGGCAGCATCGCGCGGACGAGCCGCTGCCGCTGGCCACGCTCGCCGAGCCCTGCGGCGTGCGCGCGCTGGCGGCCAAGCGGCTGGACGAGTCGGCGGTGCCGTGGCGCGAGGTCTTCGTCGGCGGCGGCGTGGCGGCGGTCGCGGCGGCCGTCATGGCCGGGCTGGGCGTGGCCGCGCTGGCGCCCCGCATGCTGCCGTTCGGCGTCGTCGATGTCGGCCCCCGGCTGCGGCTGCCCGAGATGCCGCGCCTGCCGGTGCTGCTGCACACGCGCGCCAGGGGCGGCCGCCCCCAGCAGGCGCTCGCCGCGCTGTCGGCGGCGTTCCAGGGCGCGATACGCGGCTAACGCGCCGTCCCGCACACAGGCCGCGCGCATTCCCTTTGCCGCCCGAGTCCTGGCTCCAGCCCGGTTTACACTCACGGTTTCGTCGCAACACACCACAAAGGTTCATCCATGAGCACCGCTACGCTCAAGACCCGACTCTCCGATTCCGTCAAGGAAGCCATGCGCGCCAAGGCCTCCGAACGCCTGACCACGCTGCGATTCCTGCTGGCCGCCGTCAAGCAGAAGGAAGTGGACGAACGCCGCGACCTGAACGACGCCGAGATCACCGCCATCATCGAAAAGCAGGTCAAGCAGCGCCGCGAGTCCATCGCCGCCTTCGAGCAGGCCGGCCGCACCGAGACCGCCGAGCAGGAAAAGGCCGAGCTGGCCGTGCTGCAGGAATTCCTGCCTCAGGCCGCCACGCCCGAGGAAGTGGCCGCCGCCATCGACGCCGCGCTGGCCGAAGTGGCCGCGCAGGGCGTCACCGGCGCGCCCGCGATGGGCAAGGTCATGGCGCTGCTGAAGCAGTCGCTGGCCGGCCGCGCCGACATGACGGCGCTGTCGCAACAAGTGAAAAGTAGGTTGTAACCCCCCCCCCGAAGCGCTGCGCGCTTCCCCCCAGGGGGCGCCACTACGGACCGGCAAAGCCGGCTCCGTGTGGCCCCGATTGGGGGCACTGTCTCAGGTTAGGGGCACTGTCTCAGGTTGGGGGCACTGTCCCTGGTTGGGGGCACCGTCTCAGATTGGGTTGTGGCGCTTTAGAAGGCGCCGCCGAACAGGTCCGGCTGGCGGGACTGTTCCTGGGGGTCGGCGAAGTTGCTCATGCCGACGCCGGCCAGCCGGTACAGCGTCTGTGGCGGCAGGTCCACCCGTTCGCACAGCAGCCTCGCGATCGTCGCCAGTTCCTCGGCCGATGAGGGCGGATTGGCGCTGGTCAGGCTGCGCGTCAGGATGCGGAAGCGGTCGGTCTTGAGCTTGAGCACCACGGTGCGCCCCAGCGCGCCCTTCTTCAGCGCCTGGTCCCAGACCTTGCCCGCCATGCGGTCGATGGCCTCGCCCAGCGCCTCCAGCCGCACATCTTCCGAAAATGTGGTTTCCGCCGACACCTGCTGCACCTGCTGGTCGGCGTCGACCTCGCGCTCGTCGATGCCGCGCGCCAGTTCGTAGAGCCGGCGGCCATAGCGGCCGAAATAGTGCTCCAGCTCCTGTACCTCGTGCGTGGCCAGGTCGCCCACGGTCTGGATGCCCAGCTGCTCCAGCCGCGCCTGCGTCACCTTGCCCACGCCCGGCACCTTGCGCACCGGCAGCGGCGCCAGGAAATCCAGCACCTTCGAGGGCCGGATGACGAACAGGCCGTCGGGCTTGTTCCAGTCGGAGGCGATCTTGGCCAGGAACTTGTTGGGCGCCACGCCGGCCGAGGCGGTCAGCCCGGTTTCCTGGCGGATCTGGTGGCGGATGACCTGCGCGACCTCGGTGGCGGACGGCAGCCCGCCCTTGTTGACGGTCACGTCCAGATAGGCCTCGTCCAGCGACAGCGGCTCGATCAGGTCGGTATGGCGCGCGTAGATCTGGCGCACCTGGCGCGAGACTTCGCGGTAGCGGTTGAAATCGGGCGGCACGTAGACCGCCTGCGGACAGAGCCGCTGCGCGCGCACCGCCGACATGGCCGAATGCACGCCGAAGCGCCGCGCCTCGTACGAGGCCGCGCAGACCACCGAGCGCGGTCCGGTCCAGGCCACGACCACGGGCAGGCCGCGCAGCGCGGGGTTGTCGCGCTGTTCCACGGAAGCGTAGAACGCGTCCATGTCGATATGTACGATCTTGCGCAAAGGCTCGGGCATGGTCGGTGATCGAACGCGGAATGAGAACGGGCGGAGCATGGCGCGCGCGGGCGCCGCAAAAAATATATTATGACCGCGAATCCCGCCTGCTTCCCTCTCCCCGTACCGGCCCATGACCGCAACCGCCCCGCAAGACTATTTCGGCCTGACCATTCCCTTCATGGACTACATCGGGCTGGTCCCCGAGCAGATCGCGCCTGCCTATGCCCGCACCTCGCTGCCCTGGCGCCGCGACCTGACCAACAGCCGCGGCGACGTCCACGGCGGCACGCTGATGAGCGTGCTGGACTTCACGCTCAGCGCCGCCGCGCGCGGCTCGGCCGACGGCACCGAGGGCATGGCCACCATCGACATGAACACCACTTTCCTGTCGCCCGGCACGGGCGACCTGGTGATCGAGGCGCGCTGCCTGCGCCGTGGCGCGTCGATCGCCTTCTGCGAGGGCGACGTGCGCGACAAGAACGGCGAACTGGTGGCGCGCGCCACGGCGACCTTCAAGATCGTCCGCCGCCGACCCGGCGGCGACTGAGTCGACCCAGCCTATTTCTTCGGCGCCGGCGCCTGCGGCTGCGGATCGCGCGGCATGAAGGAACTGCAGGACACCAGGTTGTAGGACACGGCGTCCTTCATGGCGCGCAGCGCCTCCACGTCCCAGGTGCCCTTGCCCCAGACCACGATGCGCACGTCGGTGCTCTTGTCGCCGGCGGCCTTGACGTTCACGCGCGTCATCTCGGTGTCGGCGAAGGGCGCCAGCACGCGGATCTCGCCCGAGCGCGAGGCCTCGTCCAGGCTGGGCACCACGCGGTAGGCATTGTCGGTGCTGCGCAGGCAGGCATTGGCCTGCCGGATGGCCGCGTCGTAGGCGTCCTTGTAGTTCACCGCCGCCTTGAATTCGGTGTGGGGCGACGAACCGTCGCCCGAGATGCCCACCGAGCAGCCGGCAAGGCCGAGCGCCAGCGCGCAGGCGACCAGATTCCTGTACATAAGTCTCTCCAGATTGATAGGCGCGATTATCACGCAAACCGGCCCGGCGCAGAAACCGGGCTGGCGCCGGCCCCGTCCCACCCTCGCAACCGGCCGGTTCGACACCTCCGGCGCGGCTATGGCATGATCGAACGCGCCGCCGGCGCTATGCGCGCCCCCTACCTCGCGGCCGCGCCCCGCCCGCCGGGGCCGCCGGCCGCGAGGGCACGGAAATCCATGGAGATCCCATCTTGATTTCGTTCATGAAGCACACCCTTTTCGCCGCCAGCATCCTGGGCGCCTCGCTGGGCGCCAGCGCCGCGCAGCCGCCGCGCTATCCGCTCAAGGACTTCTTCCGCAACCCCGAGCGCGGCTACTTCCGCCTGTCCGAAGACGGCAAGACGCTGGGCTTCATGCAGCCGGCCAGCACGGACGGCAGCCCGGCGCGCATGAACATCTTCGTGCAGCCGCTGAACGGCAGCGCGCTCGTGGGCGAGCCGCGCAAGCTCACCAGCGAAACCGCGCGCGACATCAGCAATTTCTTCTGGAAAGGCCCCGACGTGGTGCTCTACCAGAAGGACTTCGGCGGCGACGAGAACTTCCACGTCCTGGCGGTGGACGCCAAGACCGGCAAGGTCACCGACCTGACGCCCTATGACAACGTGCGCGCCAGCATCATCGACGACCTGGAGGACGATCCGGACCACGTGCTGGTCACGCACAACCAGCGCGATCCGCAGGTCTTCGACGTGTACCGCGTCAACGTGCGCAGCGGCGCCGCCGAGCTGGTGGCGCGCAATCCCGGCAACATCGTCGGCTGGCAGACCGACCATGCCGGCAAGCTGCGCGCCGCCGTCGCCAGCGACGGCCTGAACACCACCCTGCTCTACCGCGACGACGAGGCCGCCGAATTCCGGCCGCTGATCACCACCGACTACCGCACCAGCGTCCATCCGGCCTTCTTCACCTTCGACGACAAGAAGCTCTACGCCCAGTCCAACCGAGGCCGCGACAAGCTGGCGCTGGTTGTCATCGACCCGGCCAGGCCCGATGTCGAGGAAGAAATCTACGCGCCGCAGGAAGTCGACCTGGACGCGGCCGCCTATTCGCGCAAGCGCCGCGTGCTGACCCTGGCCGTCTACCAGACCGACAAGCCGCAGTACAAGTTCTTCGACGCCCAGACCGAAACGCTGTTCAAGAAGCTGACGGCCAAGCTGCCCGGCTACGACCTGGCGCTGCAGGGCTCGAACCGCGATGAGAACAAGTTCATCGTCGCCGCCTACAACGACCGCACGCCGGGCTCGCGCTACCTGTACGACGCCGCCTCGGACACGCTGAGCAAGCTGGCCGACCTGAACCCGTCGCTGCCCGAATCAGGCATGGCGCGCGTGCAGCCGATCAGCTACCAGAGCCGCGACGGCCTTACCATCCACGGCTACCTGACGCTGCCGGCTGGCCGCGATCCGAAGAACCTGGCGTGCATCGTCAATCCGCACGGCGGCCCCTGGGCGCGCGACGGCTGGGGCTACAACCCCGAAGTGCAATTCCTGGCCAACCGTGGCTTCTGCGTGCTGCAGATGAACTTCCGAGGCTCGACCGGCTATGGCCGCCGCTTCTGGGAAGCCGGCTTCGGCCAGTGGGGCCTGAAGATGCAGGACGACATCAGCGATGGCGTGGCCTGGCTGGTCAAGCAGGGCATTGCCGATCCGAAGCGCGTGGGCATCTACGGCGCCAGCTACGGCGGCTACGCCACCCTGGCCGGCGTGGCCTTCACGCCCGACCTGTACGCGGCGGCGGTGGACTACGTGGGCGTGTCCAACCTGTTCACCTTCATGCAGACCATCCCGCCCTATTGGAAGCCGATGCTGGCCAAGATGCAGGACATGGTGGGCGACCCCGTGCGCGACAAGGACCGCCTGGCCGCGACCTCGCCGGCGCTGCACGCGGACCGCATCAAGACGCCGCTGTTCGTGGCCCAGGGCGCCAAGGATCCGCGCGTCAACAAGGACGAAAGCGACCAGATGGTCAAGGCGCTGAAGGCGCGCGGCGTCAACGTGGAATACATGGTCAAGGACAACGAGGGCCACGGCTTCCACAACGACGAGAACAAGTTCGAGTTCTACGAGGCCATGGAGAAGTTCCTGCTCCAGCACCTCAAGCCGTAGTCGTCTTCGATCCCGCGGGGCTGGCCGCGACGGCCGCATTGGCGGCTTCCGCCCCGCCCTGCGCCGTCCAGTCCCAGGTCGCGGCCGCGCCGAAACCGACCGAGCCGCCGGTTTCCACCCGGTCGCGGCCCAGTTCCTTGGCGCGGTACAACGCCACGTCGGCGCGCGCCAGGATGCCGTCCGCGGTATCGCCGCGCCGGTACGAGGCCAGCCCGCCGCTGACGGTCATCCTGATCTCGCCGTCCACGATATGCAGCGGCGCGTCGCGCAGCGCATCGCACACGCGCTGCGCCTGCACCAGCGCGCTGGCCGGCTCGCAGTCGTACATCAGCAGCACGAATTCCTCGCCGCCCAGGCGGCCGAAACGGTCGCTGGCGCGCACCGCGCGCTGCACCACCCGCGCGAAATGCCGCAGCGCCTGGTCGCCGGTGGCGTGGCCATGGCGATCGTTGATCGCCTTGAAGAAATCGATGTCCAGCAACAGCACCACCAGCCGACCGTCATTGCGCTCGCAGCGCCTGAGCTCGTGCTGCAACTCGTCCATGATGCTGCGCCGCGAGTACGCCCGCGTCAGGCTGTCGAAGGTCAGCGCCTCCTGCATGCGCTCGGACATCCGGGTCTGCACCAGCAGCAGCAACGCCAGGAACAGCGCCGGCACGGTCACCGAGCCGCCGACGATGAAGAACAGAGCCCAGGGCGTGGGATGCAGCATCGAGCCGGGCGCTTCCCAGCCCAGGCCGTAGACCAACACGCGCAGCAGGTGCAGCGCCGCCAATCCAAGGATCGACAGCAGCAGGTACAGCGCCACGCCGCGCGTGCGGATCTGCCTGCGCCCGTCGAAGATCACACAGGCCGTGGCGACCATGCCCACGCAGGTGATCACGGAAAACAGCACGATGCGCGCGGCCACCCGATCGTGCCCGTACAGCATGGCCGCCATCGCCACGATGCACAGCGCCGCCAGGGTGGCGCTGCGCCACACCTGCGGATGCAGCCCGAAGAACTGCCGCACGCCCACATAGACCAGGGCCAGCGCGCTGACCCAGGCGGTGTTGGAGACCATCACGGTCGCGTTCAGCGGCAGGAAGCTGCCTGCCGCGTATACCAGCAACGACACCACCGTCAACGCATTGGCCAGCATGAATGCCCGCACGCCGGGCGCGCCGCTGGCGTGAAACGGCAGCAACAGCGGCAAGGCCAGCGCGGTCGCCAGGCCCCACATCAGGAAGAACAGAGAAGTTGTCATGGTGATTGCCAAGCGGAACGTCGGGTTCCGGAGGCCTTAGGGAATCGCTGTTTCACTGGGTTCGTTTCCCCGCGCGTGCCGCTGCGAGGGGGATGGGCAATCCCCGCCGCCTGGTCGCCAGCCGCGATACGCGGCCCGATTGCGAAAGGCGTTACATGCATCCATTTTTGACGCTTTTTGTTACCTGCACGGCGAAAAGAAACCACGCGCACAAAGCCTGAACAGGCCGCACATCCGTCCGCCCTGAACCTTTAAGTCCCTGGAAACAAGCAGCAATCCCGGGATGCTGAGAAGCATACGCCAGGCCGTTGGCCCGTGGCTGCCCGTTTGCAGTAATTGACAGTCTCTTTCCACGAAACATCCTAAAGTTGCGACTATCGACGGCGCCGACGAAAGCGCCGCGATCACGCCCTACGGGCGTGGCGCGTACTAGCCATGCACTCCGATCGCGCGAGTGCGAAGGTCCCCGTAGCGGGCGCCGCGCATCAAGAAATCCACTGTTCACTTCCGACGCCAGCGCGCACCGCGCGGGCGCGAGCGCTTTCGGCCATGCCGTGGGCGCAAGCCTGGACGGCCTTTTGGGCCGGCCGGCGGCTGGCCGCCCTGGCGGCGCGGACGTGGACGCCTTATGTCGCAACTGCGGATTTACAGATGCACAAGAAGAATGGAAGACACTTGCCGCCGGCGCCTCGCGAGGCCGCGGCATTCCCCCGGCTTCGCGGGCCGGCCGCCCTGCCGCCAGCCCGCCTGCGGCGCGGCCTGGCCGCCGCCTGCGCCGCCCTGGCTCCCCTGCTCACCCCCGCGCCTGCCCAGGCCGGCGACGACTACGACGCCCTGATCCTGCGCGCGCGCGCCGGCGCCCACCACCCGGCGCTGGCCATGCTGCGCGCCCTGGGGCCGGCCGGCGGCCCGCGCGCCATCCAGGACCGCATCCTGATCGCCGGCTGGGCCGGCCGGCCCGACGAGGTGGCGCAGGCCTACGCGCAACTGCCCGCCGGCGCGCAGCCGCCCGCCGACGTGCGCTTGGCCGTGGCGCGCGCGCTGCGCGACCTGCGCCGCTGGCCGGAAGCGCTGGCGCAGTTCCGCGCCGGCATGCGCGCCTATCCGTCCCAGCCCGCCTTCGCTGCCGGCATCGCCATGACGCTGGCGGACGCCGGCCAGCTCGACGAAGCGCTCGCCGCCGGCGAAGAGCTGGTGCGCGCCCGACCCCGGGACGCGGACGCCCGCCTGGCCCTGGCCTATGTCCATGCGCGCAGGAATACGCCGTTTGAAGCGTTGTACGAGACCGACCGCGCGCGCGACCTGGCGCCCGGCGCCGCCTACGTGGAACGCGAGTACGTGTTCGCCTTGCAGCGCGCTCGCATGGCCGGCCCTGCGCTGGAGCACGCCACGCGCCGGCCCGAGCTGTACACGGAAGCGCAGATGCGCCGGCTGCAGGCCGACGCGCTGGCCGAGCAGGTGCGCCTGGCCTCGATGCCGACGCGCAACGAGGCCGACAGGTTCGCCATCGCCGATCGCGTCCTGGCGCACTACGACGCGCTGATCCCGGCCTGGTCGACACAGGGCGACGAGACCCGCGACGATGTCATCCGGGCGCGCATCGACCGCCTGCACGCGCTGCACGCCCGCTATCGCATGCGCGATCTGGCGAACGAGTATGAGGCGCTGCGCGCCGAAGGAGTGGCCGTGCCGCGCTACGCGCTGGGCGATGTCGCTTCCGCCTATCTGTACCTGCGCCAGCCGGAACAGGCCGCCGCCATCTATCAGCAGGCGGCCCAGGCCGAGGAAAGCCACGACGACGATCCAGTGGACCGGCTCGGCAACCAGACCGGCCGCTACTACTCGCTGGCCGAGGCCGAGGATTTCGACGGCGCCTCGCAAGTCATGGACGAAACCCGCGAGGGCTATCCGGCCTGGGTCTACGTCAAGGGCCAACCCATGCGCATCCCCAACGACCTGCACCTGCAAAGCATGCAGGTCGACGCCGGCGCGCGGCTGCAGGCCGACGATACGCCCGAGGCCCAGGCGCGCCTGGAAGGCATGGCGCGCAACGCCCCCAACAACTCCACGCTCAAGAGCGAGCTGGCCGCGCTGTACCGCGCCCGCTCGCTGCCGCGCGCCTCGGAACGGACGCTGAAAATGGCCGAGACGTTGACGCCGCGCAACATCGGCGTGGAGAACGGCCAGGGCTTCACCGCCCTGGCCCTGCAGGAATGGCGCCAGGCCGAGGCGCTCAGCCAGGACACGCTGGCGCGCGCGCCCGAGAACCAGCTGTCGCGCCGCCTGGCGCGCGAATGGGCGGTCCACGACAAGGCCGAGCTGCGCATCAGCGGCTACCGTGGCCTGGCCTCAGACAGCCCGGTGTCGGGCAGCGGCGATTTCGGCATCGACGCGGTGGTCTATACGCCGCCGCTGGACTACAACTGGCGCGGCTTCGCCGGCGGCGGCTACGCCAATGGCGACTTCGAGGAAGGCCGCGGCACCTACCGCTGGGCGCGCGCCGGCGCGCAATGGCGCGGCCGCGATCTGACGGTCGAGGGCGAAGTGTCCGCCAACCAGTACGGCCACGGCGCCAGGACCGGCCTGCGCCTGTCGGCCGCCTACGACCTGGACGACCACTGGCAGATCGGCGGCTCGGCCGAACGGCTGTCGCGCGACACGCCGCTGCGCGCGCTGGCCAGCGGCGTGTCGTCCAACGGCATGTCGGCCTATGCGCGCTGGCGCGCGCACGAGCGCAGCGAATGGACGCTGCGGCTCTCGCCCTCGCGCTTTTCCGACGGCAACCAGCGCTGGGCGCTGGGCCTGGACGGCCGCGAGCGGATCCACACCACGCCGCACCTGAAGACCGACCTGACGCTGGAACTGTCCTCGCAGCGCAACAGCCTGGACGCGGAACGCCCCTACTTCAACCCCCGCTCGGACCTGATGGTCCTGCCCGGCCTGCGGCTGACGCACACGCTGCACCGCCGCTACGAAAACGCCTGGGAACAGATCGGCACGCTGGGCGCCGGCGCCTACACGCAGCAGGGCTATGGCACCGGCGGCGTGGTCGCGCTGGGCTATGGCCAGCGCTACCGCGCCAACGACGTGCTCGACATGGGCGCCATGGTGACCGGCATCAGCCGGCCCTATGACGGCCGGCGCGAGCGCGAGCTGCGCATCACGTTCGATCTTGCCTACCGCTTTTGAA
Organism: Achromobacter sp. Marseille-Q0513; assembly: GCF_018195695.1. Taxonomy (NCBI): domain Bacteria; kingdom Pseudomonadati; phylum Pseudomonadota; class Betaproteobacteria; order Burkholderiales; family Alcaligenaceae; genus Achromobacter; species Achromobacter sp. Marseille-Q0513. Next base: position 10,867 of record NZ_JAGTJY010000142.1, read on the forward strand.
GATGGGACCCACCCCCGCAGCGCTACGCGCTCCCCCCTCAAGGGGGCGCCGCGGCGGACCGGCAAAGCCGGCTCCGCGCGGCCCCGACGAGGCTGTGCCATGGAGAACTGAATTGCTTGAACTTCGATTCCCCCGATTGTTTTTCGCGGGCCTGCTGCTGCTGGCCACGCTGCTCCTGGGCGCCTGCGCCAAGGACATCCCCGTCTACGTCCCGCCGTCCGAGCGGCCGGTGGCCCCGGTCGACCGACCCTGGGTGCAGGGCCAGTTCCTGACGCTGGCCTACCACGACGTGGAGGATGAAGACCCCGACCAGGGCTTTCTCAGCGTGCGCACCGACCGGCTGGTCGACCAGCTGAACTGGCTGCGCGAGAACGGCTACCAGGCCGTCTCGGTGGACCAGATCCTGGCCGCCCGCCAGCCCGGCGGCAAGCCGCTGCCCGAGCGCGCCGTGCTGCTGAGCTTCGACGACGGCTACCGCAGCTTCCTGACCCGCGTGCTGCCCATCCTCAAGGCCTACGGCTGGCCGGCGGTGCTGGCGCCGGTCGGCACGTGGATGGACACGCCGGCCGACAGGAAGGTCGATTTCGGCGGCAACATGCAGCCGCGCGGCCGCTTCCTGGACTGGAACGACGTGCGCGAGATCTCGCGTTCCGGCCTGGTGGAGATCGCCGCCCACACCGACGCCTCGCACTACGGCGCGCTGGCCAATCCCCAGGGCAACACCGAGCCCGCCGCCGCCGTGCGCAAGTACGACGCGCGCGACGGCCGCTACGAGAACGAGGCCGGCTTCGAGCAACGCATGGGCCGCGACGTGACCGCCATCAGCGACAAGATCCGCCGCGCCACCGGCAAGGCCCCGCGCGTCTGGGTCTGGCCCTATGGCGCCGAGGGCGGCACCACGCTGCGCATCGCCGGCGAACAGGGCTACCAGATGGCGCTGACGCTGGAAGACGGCCCCAGCCGCGTGGCGCGGCTCATGTCCACGCCGCGCATGCTGTTGGCCAACGACCCCACGATCCGGCATTTCGCCAGCAGCGTGGCCAGCATCGAGACGGTGCCGGCGATGCGCGTCGCGCACGTGGACCTGGACTACATCTACGATCCCGATCCGGCGCAGACCGACCGCAACCTGGGCGAGCTGGTGCAGCGCATCGTGGACATGCAGATCAACACGGTGTTCCTGCAGGCCTACGCCGACCCGCAAGCCGACGGCCTGGTGCGCTCGGTGTACTTCCCGAACCGCTGGCTGCCGATGCGGGCCGACCTGTTCAACCGCGTCGCCTGGCAGCTGCACAACCGCGCCGACGTGTTCGTCTATGCCTGGATGCCGGTGCTGGCGCTGGACCTGGACCCGTCGATCGCCCGCGTGGTCCGCTGGGATCCGAAACAGCCCGAGGCCGCGCCCGCGCCGGACCCGGACCTGTACCGCCGCCTGTCGCCGTTCGACCCAGTCGCGCGCCAGCGCATCGGCGACCTGTACGAAGACCTGGCGCGCCATGCCTTCTTCGACGGCATCCTGTTCCACGATGACGCGATGCTGGGCGACTTCGAGGACGCCGGCCCGGCGGCGCTGGCCGCGTACCGAAAGGCCGGCCTGCCCGGCAGCATCGCCGCGCTGCGCGCCGATCCCGAGACGATGCAGCGCTGGACCCGCTACAAGAGCCGCCACCTGGTCGATTTCACCACTGAACTCGCCGAGCGCGCCCGCGCCGTGCGCGGCCCGCGCATCAAGACCGCCCGCAACCTGTACGCCGAGCCGCTGCTCAACCCCGCCAGCGAAGCCTGGTTCGCGCAGAACCCCGACGACTTCCTCGATGCCTACGACTGGACCGCGCCCATGGCCATGCCGTACATGGAAAACGTGCCGGCGGGTCAGGAACTGGCCTGGCTGGACCGCATCGTCGACGCGGTGGCCAGGCGCCGCCCGGACGCGCTGGACCGGACCGTGTTCGAGCTGCAGGCCGTCGATTGGCGCACCGGCCCCGGCCGACCCAAGCCCACGCCCGTCGACACCGCGACGCTGGCCGGCTGGATGCAGCGCCTGCAACTGCGCGGCGCGCGCAGCTTCGGCTACTACCCCGACGATTTCTCGCAAGACCAGCCCCGGCTGCAAGGCATCCGGCCCGCCATCTCCGAAGCGTGGTTCCCCATCCGATGATCGACCGTCTTCTCGCCCTGCTCATCCTGTGCGCGGTGCTGAGCGCGCCCTTCGGCTTCGCCCTGGTGCTGACCAGCCAGGCGCTGCTGGGATTCGTGTTCTTCTACCCGCTGTTCATGTCCGGCCTGTGGATGGCCGGCGGCCTGTACTACTGGTGGCACTGGGAGCGCCACTGGGCCTGGGGCGCGCGCCGCGAACCGCCTGCCCTGACCGGCAATCCGCTGGTTTCCATCCTGGTGCCCTGCTACAACGAGGCCGACAACGGCCAGGACACGCTGCTGGCCGCGCTGAACCAGAACTATCCCCACATCGAGGTCATCGCCATCAACGACGGCTCCAGCGACGGCACGGCGCAGATGCTGGACCGCCTGGCCGCGCAACACGAGCGGCTGCGCGTGGTGCACCTGGCGCAGAACCAGGGCAAGGCCATGGCGCTGCGCATGGGCGCGCTGGCGGCCCGCAGCGAGTACCTGGTCTGCATCGACGGCGACGCCATGCTGGATCCGGACGCCGCCGCCTACCTGGTGGCGCCGCTGATCGACAACCCGCGCGTGGGCGCGGTCACGGGCAATCCGCGCATCCGCACGCGCTCCACGCTGATCGGCCGCATCCAGGTGGGCGAATTCTCGTCCATCATCGGCCTGATCAAGCGCACGCAGCGGGTCTACGGCCAGGTGTTCACCGTGTCCGGCGTGGTGGCGGCGTTCCGCCGCACGGCGCTGGACCGGGTCGGCTACTGGAGCCTGGACATGATCACCGAGGACATCGACATCAGCTGGAAGCTGCAGCGCGACCACTGGTCGATCTTCTATGAACCGCGCGGCCTGTGCTGGATCCTGATGCCCGAGACGCTGCGCGGGCTGTGGAAGCAGCGGCTGCGCTGGGCCCAGGGCGGCGCCGAGGTTTTCCTGAAGAACCTGCGCTCGATCTGGAACTGGCGCCACCGCCGGCTGTGGCCGCTGATGGCGGAATTCTGCCTGTCCACGGCCTGGTCCTTCGCCTTCGCCATCTCGGTGCTGCTGTGGCTGGTCAGCCAGGTCGTCGCGCTGCCCAACAACATGCACATCGCCAGCCTGCTGCCGCCGGCCTTCACCGGCATGATGCTGGCGGTGGTCTGCCTGTTGCAGTTCGCCGTCAGCATCCTGATCGACCGCCGCTACGAGCCCGGGCTGGCGCGCTCGCTCTACTGGGTCATCTGGTATCCGCTCGCCTACTGGATGGTGAGCCTGCTCACCACGCTGGTGAGCTTTCCCAAGGTCATGCTGCGCAGGCAGGTCCGCCGCGCGCGCTGGACCAGTCCCGATCGCGGCATCAAATCCAAGGAGGCATCATGATAATCACCACGCGCCGGTCCCGCGCCGGCTACCTGTTCGACCTGCTGCTCACGGCCGGAGGCTGGTTCGCCTTCGTCTATCTGTTCGGCGCCGGCATCCTCGCCATCCTGCGCGGGGCCGCCGGCGGGCCCGCGACCTCGCTGTGGGCGGTGTTCCTGCCCACGGCCAACACGCTGTGGGGCTACGCCGCGCTGGCGCTGGCCAATGCCGCGGCGCTGGTGGCCTGGGCGCTCTACAACCACCGGCGCTACGCCGGCAAGGACCGCCGCCGCCGGGCGCCCGCCGTCGGCGACGCCCAGCTGGCGCGCAGCTTCACCGTCGCGCCCGCGCAATTGCAGCAGCTGCGCCGCGCCCGCGTCGCCGTCATCCATCATGGCGACGGCGGCGAGATCATCGGCATCGAACCGGCCCGCGCGCAGCTGCGCAGCGTGGCCTGAAACCGCGAGCGGGCCCGGGCCGCACGGACCCGGGCCCGCCCGCGCCAACGCCTCTCAGGCGCGCTTGCCGCCCATCTTCGGCAGCAGGATCGCCACCACGCCCAGCAGCGGCAGATAGGCGCAGACCTGATAGACATAGCCGATGCTGGTGGCGTCGGCCAGCCGGCCCAGCGCGGCCGCGCCCAGCCCGCCCATGCCGAACGACAGGCCGAAGAACAGGCCCGCGATCATGCCGACCTTGCCCGGCACCAGCTCCTGCGCATAGACCACGATGGCCGAGAAGGCCGAGGCCAGCACCGCGCCGATGATCACCACCAGCACCGCTGTCCAGAACAGGTTGGCGTGCGGCAGCATCAGCGTGAATGGCGCCACGCCCAGGATCGACACCCAGATCACGATCTTGCGGCCGATGCGGTCGCCCACCGGACCGCCCACCACCGTGCCCACGGCCACGGCCGCCAGGAACAGGAACAGGTATAGCTGCGCCTCGCGCGTCGACAGGCCGAACTTGTCGATCAGGTAGAAGGTGAAATAGCTGTTCAGGCTGGCCAGGTAGAAATACTTGGAGAACACCAGCACGCCCAGCACCGCCAGCGCCGCCAGCACGCGCTTGCGCGGCAGCTCCACCGCCGCGCCGTCGCGCCGCGCGCGCGGCTTCAGGCGGGCGCGGTTGGCGCTGTACCAGCGGCCGATGCCGGTCAGCACCACGATGCCGAACAGCGCCGCCAGCGAGAACCAGGCCACGCTGCGCTGCCCGTGCGGAATGATGAACAGCGCCGCCAACAGCGGCCCCAGCGCCGAGCCGACGTTGCCGCCAACCTGGAACAGCGATTGCGCCAGGCCGTGGCGTCCGCCCGAGGCCATGCGCGCCACGCGCGAGGACTCGGGATGGAACACCGACGAGCCGGTGCCCACCAGCACCGCCGCCACCAGCAGCCAGCCAAAGGTCGGCGCCACCGACAGCAGCAGCAGGCCGGCCAGCGTGAAGCCCATGCCCACCGGCAGCGAATACGGCTTGGGGTGGCGGTCGGTGTACAGCCCGATGAAGGGCTGCAACAGCGAGGCGGCCAGCTGGTAGACCAGCGTGATCAGGCCGATCTGCGAGAACGACAGGCTGAATCCTTCCTTGAGCATCGGATAGATGGCCAGCAGGATGGACTGGATCATGTCGTTCATCAGGTGCGCCACGCTGATCGCGCCCAGCACCTTGAAGGCGGTGGAAGCGTCCTGCGCGGCGGCGTCGCGCGCGGGGCCGGGTGCCGCGACTGGGGCGGGTTCGGCGGCGACGGCGGGATTCTGGGCAGCGTTCATGTCTGGGTGGTCAGGGATCTGAAAAGGCGGGTCTGGAAAAACGGGACGTGGACGGCGAGGCCGGCCGCGCTTGCGCAAGCGCCGGCCTCTGCTTGCCAGTGTAGGAA
>NZ_JAGTJY010000143.1:0-16203 GCF_018195695.1 Achromobacter sp. Marseille-Q0513
GGATAAGCGGGGACGTGTTGTGCCTAAGCTTATACTGATAAGTAATATAAAAAGCTTATCTTATTACTTATAATTGGCCCGTCTATCAGGGGCCAATTCATGAACCTGCAGCAATTTCGTTTTGTGCGTGAAACCATCCGTCGCGACTTCAACCTGACCGAAGCCGCCCGGATGCTCTACACCTCGCAGCCTGGGGTGTCGAAAGCCATCATCGAGTTCGAGGACGAACTCGGCATCAAGATCTTCGAACGGCACGGCAAGCGCATCAAGGGGCTGACCAAGCCCGGCTTGGCGGTGTCGCAGGTGATCGACCGCATCATGCGCGAAGTCGACAACCTGAAGAAGGTGAGCGACGAGTTCGCGCGTCGCGACGAAGGCGGGCTGGTGATCGCCTGCACCCACACCCAGGCGCGTTATCTGTTGCCGCGCGTGATTCCGGCCTTCCGCAAGCAATTCCCCAAGGTGCACCTGTCGCTGGCCGAGGGCAGCCCGGCGCAGCTGGCCGAGATGGTGCTGCACGAGCAGGCCGATCTGGCATTGGCCACCGAATCGCTGGCGCTGACGCCGGGCCTGGCCACGCTGCCGGTGTACGCCTGGGAGCACACGGTGGTGGTGCGTCCCGACCATCCGCTGACCGAGCTGACCTCCAGCGCCGCCAAGCGCCTGTCGCTCGCGCAACTGGCCGAGTACCCCATCGTCACCTATGACCGCGCCTTCACGGGCCGCAGCACGATCGACGAGATCTTCGCCAACCAGGGCATCCACCCCGACATCGTGCTCGAAGCCATCGACGCGGACGTGATCAAGACCTACGTCGATGTGGGCCTGGGCATCGGCATCATCGCCGGTGTGGCCTATGACCCGCGCCGCGACTCCAATCTGGTCGGCCTGCCGGTGGGGCATCTGTTCGGCACGCATACCACCCGCGTGGGCGTGAAGGCCGGCGTGTTCCTGCGTGACTATGTCTATACCTTCCTGGAGATGCTGGCGCCGTCGCTGACGCGCGCGGTGGTGACGGAAGCGGTGCAGGGCACGCCGAAATAGGCGGTCCGCCGAAGGGCGGGCCCTCATGATCAGGCGCGGCCCCGTCGGGGTGCCGCGCCTTTTTTTGTCTGCGGGAGCGTCAGGGCAGGGGGGGCTCGGCTATCCGCAATCGCTGGTCCATAAAAATAATTAAATAAGAACGGCTCTCATTTGCGTTGACTAAAAAATAGGAATCATTATCATTACATCCAGTCTCAACGACCCAGTGAGGTTAAACATGACGGCAGGACTGAGTGCAGTAGTGGTAGGCGCCGACCGACTCGGCAACATTCCCGATTTGCTCAAGGGGCACAACATCTCGATCACGCATCACATCAGCGGACGGGACCCCTCGCATCAGAAGAAGACGCTGCAGCTGCCCTCGGGCACCCAGCTGGTGATTCTGCTGACCGATTTCCTCGGTCACAACGTGATGAAGACCTTCCGCAACGCGGCGCAGCGCGGCGGCATCAGGGTCGTGGCTTGTCGCCGCTCGGTCTGCAGCATGCAGCAGGCATTGCAGCAATGCGGCCTGTGCCCGCGCGCGGGCTCGGGCACGGTGCACTGATTCCGCCGCGGTTCAGGCCGCGCGATCAGCCGCCTATAAATCAAGACTGGGGAGGCCTGCGGGCCTGCGGCGCAAAGCGCCGCGAAGAGAAATGCAAAACGCCGCCGGACTTTCGGGTCCGGCGGCGTTTTCGTATGCGTGCTTGCCGCCATGTCGCCCGAAGGGCGCGCGGCGTGTGTCGGCTTATCGGGAGGCCGCGCGGGCCGAGGCCACCATGTGGTCGTCCAGGCGGCGGGCGCCGTTGTAGCGCTTGGCCCAGTAGGCCATGGTCATGTTCTCGACGCGGACCACGCCGCCGGCGCTGGGGGAGTGGACGAAGCGGTCGTCACCCAGGTAGATGCCTACGTGCGAATAGCGGCGGCCCAGCGTGTTGAAGAAGACCAGGTCGCCGGCCTTGAGCTCGTTCTTGTTGATCGAGGTGCCGTGTTGGGCGATCTCGGCGGCGTTGCGGGGCAGTTTCAGGCCGAGCGAACGCTGGGCGGTGTACGAAACCAGGCCGCTGCAATCGAAACCGGTGTCGGGGGAGTTGCCGCCGAAGCGATAGCGGATGCCCAGGTAGGTCAGGGCTTCGCTGACCAGGGCGTTGTCGCTGTCCACGCCGGTCTGGGCCTGCTGGCGGCGTTCGCGCTTGAACTTCTGCACCACCAGCATGCCGATGGGATCATCGGCGGTGGCGACCCATTCCATCTCGTAGGGATCGATCTCGGACGTATGGGCGGTTGACTTCTGATTGGTGCTTGCACAACCCGCCAAACCCGCGACGCATGCCGCCAAGGCCAGCAACCGGATACGTCGGATTGCCTGGCCAGTGGATGAATTGAGTCGCGAGCTTACGGAGTGTCGATGCATTCGCCTGGGGAAGATGCACTGCGTTTAGCGTCGATTGCGCGCAAAAGCGCGGAAATCGGCTGATAAATACAGCGAATCAACGTTATGTTGTCTACAACTTCGCGGGGATTCTACCAAACTTTTAAGACTGGTTCGTTACTGTAACCAGCCCGGCGCCCGTGCGGCGTAGACGCGTGGCAGAATTTTTTGACCTGCGGCAAGCCTCGTGCAAGGTTTGCCCACCAGAATGACCTAAAAGCTTGAAGCAAAAAGCAATCAGCCAAAAGGCGTATGCACGATAACAGGAGACAACCATGCAAAAAACCAGGGATTTCCATTACCGATCGATACACGACCGGGACGCTTTCTGGCGTGAGCAGGCCGGCCGGGTGCATTGGGAAACGCCGTTCGAGTCCGTGCTGGACTTCTCCCGGCCGCCCTTCGCCAAGTGGTTCGTGGGCGGCAAGACCAATCTCTGTTACAACGCCGTGGACCGGTGGCTGCCCACGCAGGCGGAAGATCCGGCGCTGATCTGGGTGTCCACCGAGGTGGACCGCGAACGGGTCTATACGCGTCAGGACGTCTATGAAGAGGTCAACGCCGCCGCCGCCATGCTCAAGGAACTGGGCGTGGGACGCGGCGACCGCGTCCTGCTGTACATGCCGATGGTGCCGGAGGCTGTCTTCACCATGCTGGCCTGCGCCCGCATCGGTGCGGTGCATTCGGTGGTGTTCGGCGGCTTCGCCTCGGTCAACCTGGCGCAGCGCATCGACGATGCCGCGCCCAAGGTGATCGTGTGCACCGACGGTGGTTCGCGCGCGGGCAAGGTCGTGCCCTACAAGCCGCTGCTGGACCGGGCCCTGGGCCTGTGCAAGACGCCGCCGGCCTCAGTGGTGGTGTTCGACCGTGGGCTGGCGCCCTTCGAGCCGGTGGCGGGGCGCGACCTGGACTACGCCACGCTGCGCGCCCGGCACCAGGGCGCGCGGGTGCCGGTGGCCTGGCTGGAGTCGTCCGAACCCAGCTATATCCTGTATACCTCAGGCACGACCGGCAAGCCCAAGGGCGTGCAGCGCGACACCGGCGGCTATGCCGTGGCGTTGGCGTCTTCCATGGAGTACCTGTTCAACGGCAAGCCGGGCGACACGTATTTCTGCACCAGCGACATCGGCTGGGTGGTGGGGCACTCCTACATCATCTACGGCCCGCTGATCGGCGGCCAGGCCACCATCCTGTATGAAGGCACGCCGGTGCGGCCGGACGGCGCCATCCTGTGGAAGCTGGTGGAGCAGTACCGGGTCAACACGCTGTTCTCGGCGCCGACCGCGGTGCGCGTGCTCAAGCGCCAGGATCCGGCCCTGCTGAAAAAGCACGACCTGTCCTCGCTGCGCGCCGTATACCTGGCCGGCGAACCGCTGGACGAGCCCACCGCGCAATGGATCTCCCAGGGCCTGGGCAAGCCCATCATCGACAATTACTGGCAGACGGAATCGGGCTGGCCGATCCTGTCGGCCCAGCCCGGCGTGGAAAACGTGCCGACGCGCTTCGGCAGCCCCTCGTTCCCGGTGTATGGCTTTGACGCCCGCATCGTCAGCGAGACCACCGGCGAGGATCTCGGTCCTGACCAGAAGGGCGTGGTCGCCATCATGCCGCCCTTGCCGCCGGGCGCGATGTCCACGATCTGGGGCGACGACGAGCGCTTCGTCCAGACCTATTTCACGTCCATCCCCGGCCGCCAGGCCTATTCGACCTTCGACTGGGGGCTGGTGGACGAGGACGGCTACTGGTTCATCCTGGGCCGCACCGACGACGTCATCAACGTGGCCGGCCATCGCCTGGGCACGCGCGAGATCGAGGAATCGGTCAACAGCCACGCGGCCATCGCCGAGTGCGCCGTGGTCGGCGTGGCCGACGCGCTCAAGGGGCAGGTGGCCATGGCCTTCGCCGTGCTGAAGAATCCCGCCGGCGCCGAGACGCAGGAGGGCGCGCGGCAACTGGAAGGCGATATCATGCGGCTGGTGGAAGATCAGCTGGGAGCCGTGGCGAAGCCGGCCAGGATCCGGTTCGTGGGCGCGCTGCCCAAGACCCGGTCGGGCAAGGTGCTGCGGCGCGCGATCGTCGCCGTGTGCGAGGGACGCGATCCCGGAGACCTGACCACCATAGAAGATCCCACCGCCCTGGAACAGATTAAGGAATCGCTGCAATGAACACCAAACCCGTGCTGAGCGCCGAAGACGTCAAGAAGATCCTGGCCGCGGCCGAAGCCCATGCCCTGCAGAACAAGTGGGCGGTGACCATCGCCGTGTCGGACGACGGCGGTCACCTGCTGGGCATGCTGCGCCTGGACGGGGCGGCGCCGATCTCCTCGCACATCGCGCCGGCCAAGGCCAAGACCGCCGCGCTGGGCCGCCGCGAATCGCGCGCGTATGAAGAGATCATCAACAACGGTCGTTATTCCTTCCTGTCGGCTCCGCTGCTCGAAGGCATGCTGGAAGGCGGCGTGCCGGTCGTGGCCGATGGCCATGTGGTCGGCGCCGTTGGCGTGTCGGGCGTGAAGTCCAGCGAGGACGCCCAGATCGCCCAGGCCGGCATCGCCGCCCTGGGACTATGAGCGACAGCCGCAATACGGAGCCGCCGCAAGGCGGTTCCGGCGCCGTGGCCGCGGGGGGCGACAGCCTCCTGAATCCCGGCGTGGCCAAGCGCGAGGTCTGGGCCTGGGCCATGTATGACTTCGCCAATTCCGGCTACACCACCGTCATCCTCACGGCGGTGTTCAGCACCTATTTCGTCGGCGTGGTGGGCGCGCGCGCGTCCTGGGCCACGCTGGCCTGGACGGCGGCGCTGTCGCTGTCCTACCTGCTCATCATGCTGACCATGCCCACGCTGGGCGCCCGCGCCGACGCGCGCGCGGCCAAGCGGCGGCTGCTGTTCGCCAGCACCGTCGGCTGCGTCGGCGCCACGCTGGCGCTGACCCAGACCGGGCCGGGCGATGTCTGGCTGGCGCTGGTCGCCATCGTTATTTCGAACTACTGCTATTGCGTGGGCGAATCCGTGGTCGCGGCGTTCCTGCCGGAACTGGCCAGGCCCGCCGCGCTGGGGCGTGTGTCGGGCTGGGGCTGGAGCTTCGGCTATTGCGGCGGCATGCTGACGCTGGGACTGTCGCTGGTCGTGGTGACGCGGGCCGAGGCCCGCGGCATGACCGCCGAGCATTTCGTGCCCTGGGTCATCGTGGTCACCTGCTCGGTGTTCGCGCTGGCCGCCCTGCCGTCCTTCTTCCTGCTGCGCGAGCGCGCGCGTCCGGGCCAGGCGCAGCCCGCCATGGACCTGCTGCGGCGCCTGGCCTATGCCTGGCGCGAGACGGGCACGCACTTTCCCGAGTTCCGCCGGTTGCTGATGTGCATCGCCTGCTATCAGGCCGGCATCTCGGTGGTGATCACGCTGGCGGCGGTGTATGCCTCGGAAGTGATGGGTTTCACTACGCCGCAGATCATGCTGCTGGTCTTCACCGTGAACATCGGCGCCGCGGCCGGCGCCTTCTCGTTCGGCTACGTGCAGGACCGCATCGGCCACAAGCGCGCGCTGGCCATCACGCTGTGCGGCTGGATCCTGATGGTGCTGGTGGCCTATGCGGCCGTGACCGCGCCGGTGTTCTGGGTCGCGGCCACGCTGGCCGGCCTGTGCATGGGCACCACGCAGAGCGCGGGCCGGGCCATGACGGGGGCGCTGGCGCCGGCCGGCCGCCTGGCGGAATTCTTTTCGCTGTGGACCTTCGCCGTGCAGCTGGCCGCCGTGATCGGGCCGCTGACCTACGGTCTGGTGACCTGGGCCACCGATGGCAACCATCGGCTCGCCATCCTGGTGACCGGGCTGTTCTTCGTCGGCGGCCTGGCGCTGCTGTCGCGCGTGGACATGGCGCGCGGCCTGGCGCGCCGGGAGCAGGGCGCCGCCGTCTGAGCGACGTCAGTCGCGCCACATCGGGGCGCCGCGGCTGCTATCCTTACGAACCGTGCCCGGCGATGCCGCCGGGCACGGTTGCGCATAAGCTGTCGCTTGTCGATGCCGCCAGTCCTTTTCGCACTCCCCGCCTCGCGCATTCGCGGCCACGATGGTCCGGGCGCGAGTTCCGGCCCGCATTTTGCGTAAGGTGCCCGTAAGAGCGTGGCGATACGGTTGCGGGTGAGTAGAAAAAGAGCAGCATCAACAACAGAATCACCGATTGGAGACAAAGATCATGTCGAATGCCATTGAGTCCGTCCTGGTGGAAACCCGGGTCTTTCCGCCGCCCGAGCGCGCTTCGCAAGGCGCCTCGATTCCGAGCATGGACGCCTACAAGGAACTGTGCGCCCAGGTCGAGAACGACTTTGACGGATTCTGGGCCGGCCAGGCCCGCGCCAACCTGAAGTGGACCAAGCCTTTCACCCAGGTGCTGGATGAGTCCGACGCCCCGTTCTACCGCTGGTTCGGCGACGGCGAGCTCAACATCTCGGCCAACTGTCTGGACGTGCACCTGACCAATGGCAACGCCGACAAGACCGCGATCATCTTCGAAGCCGACGACGGCAAGGTCGACCGCGTCACCTACCGCGAACTGCTGGCCCGCGTGTGCCGCTTCGCCAATGGCCTGGCCAAGCTGGGCTACAAAAAGGGTGACCGCGCCATCATCTACATGCCCATGTCGATCGAGGCGGTGGTCGCGATGCAGGCCTGCGCGCGCCTGGGCGTGACGCACTCCGTGGTGTTCGGCGGCTTCTCGGCCAAGAGCCTGCAGGAGCGTATCGGCGACGTGGGCGCCACGCTGGTCATCACGGCCGACGAGCAGGTGCGCGGCGGCAAGGTCATCCCGCTCAAGCCGGCCGTCGAGGAAGCCATTGCCATGGGCGGCTGCGAGGCCGTCACCAAGGTGATCGTGTACCGCCGCACGGGCGGCAAGGTGCAATGGACCGAAGGCCGCGACCTGTGGATGCACGACGTCGAGGCCGGCCAGCCCGACACCTGCGAGCCGGTGCCGGTCAACGCCGAGCATCCGCTGTTCATCCTCTACACCTCGGGTTCCACCGGCAAGCCCAAGGGCGTGCAGCATTCGTCGGCGGGCTACCTGCTGTGGGCGCTGCTGACCGTGAAGTGGACCTTCGACGCGCGCAAGGACGACGTCTACTGGTGCACGGCCGACGTGGGCTGGGTCACCGGCCACACCTACATCACCTACGGTCCGCTGGCCGCCGGCCTGACCCAGGTCGTGTTCGAGGGCGTGCCCACGTATCCGAACGCCGGCCGCTTCTGGGACATGATCGCGCGCCACAAGGTCACCACCTTCTACACCGCGCCGACCGCCATCCGTTCGCTGATCAAGGCCGCCGAAGCCACGCCCGAGGCCCATCCGCGCAACTACGACCTGGATTCGCTGCGCATCCTGGGCACGGTGGGCGAGCCCATCAATCCCGAAGCCTGGATGTGGTATCACAAGCAGATCGGCCGCGAGCGTTGCCCCATCGTCGACACCTGGTGGCAGACCGAGACCGGCGGCCACATGATCACGCCGCTGCCGGGCGCCACGCCGGCCAAGCCCGGTTCCTGCACGCTGCCGCTGCCGGGCATCGCCGCCGCCATCGTCGATGAGACCGGCGCCGATGTCGCTCAAGGCAACGGCGGCTTCCTGGTCATCAAGCGCCCCTGGCCCGCGATGATCCGCAACATCTGGGGCGACCCCGAGCGCTTCAAGAAGAGCTACTTCCCGTCCGAGCTGCGCGGCTACTACCTGGCGGGCGACGGCGCTCAGCGCGACGCCGACGGCTATTTCTGGATCATGGGCCGCATCGACGACGTGCTGAACGTCTCGGGCCACCGCCTGGGCACGATGGAAGTCGAGTCGGCGCTGGTGGCGCATGAACTGGTCGCCGAGGCCGCGGTGGTGGGCCGTCCCGACGACACCACCGGCGAAGCCGTGGTGGCCTTCGTGGTGCTCAAGCGCGCGCGGCCCGAGGGCGAAGAGGCGCAGGCCATCGCCAAGCAGCTGCGCGACTGGGTGGCCAAGGAGATCGGTCCCATCGCCAAGCCCAAGGACATCCGCTTCGGCGACAACCTGCCCAAGACGCGTTCCGGCAAGATCATGCGCCGCCTGCTGCGCGTGGTCGCCAAGGGCGAGGAAATCACCCAGGACGTGTCCACGCTGGAAAACCCCGCCATCCTGGATCAATTGGCCAAGTCGCTGTAGATCCGATGCCTTCCGATCCTGCCCGCCGCCCGTCCGCATCGTGGACGAAACGGCGGGCAGGCACGGCGGCCCCCGCCGCGCGGCGGGAGCATAATGGCAGACGCCCGTAACGGTATCCGTTACGGGCGTCTTTGTTTTCCGATCCCCATCCACTTGGAGTCCCCGCAGTGAACCGCAGCAGTTTCGATCGCGCCGGCCTGGCCCTGATGTTGAGCACCATCCTGGTATGGGCGGGCAGCTGGATCGCGATGAAGCTGATCGTGCCGTACATCGGCCCCTTCGACTTCGTGGCGCTGCGCTACGTGACCGGCGCCGTCGTGCTGTTCGTGCTGGCCCTGGCCACGCGCCGGCCGCTGGCCATGCCGCCCTGGGGGCTGACGCTGCTGATCGGCTTGACGCAGACGGCCGGATTCCAGGGCTTCGTCCAGACGGCCTTGGTCTCGGGCGGCGTCGGCAAGGTATCGCTGATGGCCTATACCATGCCCTTCTGGGTGGTGCTGTTCGCCTGGTGGCTGCTGCGCGAGCGTCCCACCGTCCGGCATGCCGCCGGCATCGGGCTGGCGGCGATCGGCCTGGTCTGTTTCGTCGAGCCGTGGAACGGGCTGGGCGATATCAAGCCCGTGCTGCTGGGACTGGGCAGCGGCCTGTGCTGGGGCGTGGGCACGGTGCTGTCCAAGCGCATGTTCGAGCGCCACCGTCCCGACGTGATGGTGTTCACCGCCTGGCAGATGCTATTGGGCGGGCTGGTCATGGCGCCGGTGGCCTGGATGGTGCCGCAGATTCCGGCGCAATGGGGCTGGCAGCTGTCGCTGGGCATGGTCTACATCGTGTTCATCGCCACGGCGGCGGGCTGGCTGCTGTGGCTGCAGGTGGTGCGCCGGGTGCCCGCGTCCATCGCGGGCCTGTCCAGCCTGGGCGTGCCGGTGGTGGCCATGCTGCTGGCCTGGGCGCTGCTGTCCGAGCGACCCAGCGGCGCCGAGCTGGCGGGCATGGCGTTGATCCTGGCCGGCATCTGGGTCGTGAGCCGCGCCGCGCCGCCGGGCAAGGAATGAACCCGGCCGCTGCCACTCCCCGCTGGCGCGCAGTTCCCTGTTTTAAGAATCCGCATTCCGTACCAAGGTGCTTCCATGATTGATTTGCGCAGCGACACCGTCACCCGGCCTACGGCCGCCATGCTCCAGGCCATGATGGCCGCGCCGGTGGGCGACGACGTGATGGGCGACGATCCCAGCGTCAACCGCCTGCAGGCGGCCGTGGCCGAGCGCGCCGGCAAGGAGGCGGGGCTGTTCTTCCCGTCCGGCACGCAAAGCAACCTGGCCGCGCTGATGGCGCATTGCGAGCGCGGCGACGAATACCTGGTGGGCCAGCTCGCGCATACCTACCGCTACGAAGGCGGCGGCGCGGCGGTGCTGGGCAGCATCCAGCCCCAGCCCATCGAGCATGCCGAGGATGGCACGCTGCCGCTCGAGCGGCTGGCCGAGGCCGTCAAGCCCAAGGGCGATCCGCATTACGCGCGCACGCGCCTGCTGGCGCTCGAGAACACCTTCCACGGCAAGCTGATTCCCGCCGCGTACATCGAGGCGGCCAGCGCCTGGGCGCGGGGGCTAGGCCTGGGCGTGCATCTGGACGGGGCGCGCGTGTTCAATGCCGCCGTCGCCAGCGGCCGACCGCTGGCCGAGCTGTGCGCGCCGTTCGATACCTGTTCCATCTGCTTTTCCAAGGGGCTGGGCGCGCCGGTGGGCTCGGTGCTGGTCGGCAGTCGCGCCTTGATCGAGTGCGCGCTGCGCTGGCGCAAGATGCTGGGCGGCGGCCTGCGCCAATCCGGCGTGCTGGCGGCCGCCTGCCTGTACGCGCTGGAGCACAACGTCGAACGGCTGGCGCAGGATCATGAGCATGCGCGCCTGCTGGCCGAAGGGCTGCGAGGCATCGCGGGCCTGCGGGTGTTGTCGCAGGATACGAACATGGTGTTCGTCGAGTTCGAGCCGTCGCGCTGCGACGCGCTGAACGCGGGCGTGGCGGCGGACGGCATCCTGATGCGCGCCGTCTACGGCGGCTCGACGCGGCTGGTGACGCACCTGGACGTGTCGGCCGACGACGTGCGGCGCGTGGTGGCCTCGGTGGCGCGGCATCTGGCCTGAGACCGACAGCCTTGGATGGCCGTGCGTGGCGTCAAGCGAGCCTGACGAGCCGCTTCAGCCGTGCCGTTCGCGGCTGTCGCCCGGCGCTTCGTCGCGCCGCGCCATGCCATAGTCGCGCAGCACCTGCGCCACGCGCAGCCGATAGTCCTGGAACACGCCGCCACGGCCGGCGGCCTGCGCGCGGCGGTGCGATTCCAGCGAGCGCCAGCGGCGCACGGCGTCCTCATCGCGCCAGAACGATAGCGACAGCAGCTTGCCCGGCGTACTCAGGCTCTGGAAACGTTCGACGGAAATGAAGCCGTCGATTGCCTTCAGTTCGTCGATCAGGGTGGCGGCGATGTCCAGATAGGGCTTGGGGTCGCCCTGGGCGGGTTCGACTTCGAAGATCACGGCGATCATGGGTGTGCGTCCTTGGCGCAGTCAAACAGGGGAAGGCGGGCGTTGGGCAGCGGCCGGTAGCGATGGCTCGCGGCCAGGGCGGGCGCGTCGGCGCCGGCGCGCAGCAGATGGGCCAGCGCGCCCGCCGCATGGCGGCGCGCCAGGTCCTGGCCGGGACAGGCGTGGCCCAGCGCGCCGAAGGTCCAGGGCGTGTCGGGTTGCGCGAGGGCGGCGGCGGCCAGCACCAGCAGCACGGTCTGCCCGGCGGGGATGCGCTGGCCGTCGACGGTGATCTCGTCGGCCAGGAAGCGCCGGGTGTTGTGTATCGGCGGATCAATGCGCAGCGTTTCGGCGACCAGTTCGCGCGCCGCGTCCGGGGGCGGCGCCTGCCGCAGGCCGCGCCGGCCGGCCAGCACCAGCGCATTGCCGAGCAGGGCCGCGCCCGCTTCGCACGACTGGAACAGCAGCCCGGCCAGGTTGGCGGCCAGCAGGTCCATGCCGATGCCGGCCTGGGCGCAGTCCTGCTGCAACCGGCGCAGCGTTTCGCCGGCCTGGGGCGCGTGCAGATAGGCCAGCATGCGCGCCTGCAGGCGCTCGGCGGCGCGGTGGGCGCGTTCGATGCGCGCGGCGTCGGCCGTGGCGGGCAGCGCCGCGATAAAGTCCGCGATGTCGGTCGCGCATGCACCGTGCACGTCCGGCGGCAGGCCCATGAAGGCCGCCTGCGCATACACCGGCGCGAGAGTCAGGTAGCGGTCCACGCCGGCCGCGTCGATACGCGGCAGCGGCCAGGCGCCGTCCAGGTCCGGCGCGGGTTGGCTGTCGATGTAGGCGCGCAACAGCGTCTTGAGCCTGGCGTGTTCGGCGCTGTCGTTCATCCGGACATAGCGGCCGAACAGCGCGCCAGCGGGGCCGGGACACAGGCCGCGCGGCACGGGTTCGGCGGGCGGCCGGACGCGGGCGGCGGGATGCGCGAGCACCTGCGTGATGGCCTGCGGACTGCTGGCGACCCACAGGTTCAGTGTGTCGTCGTGGTACAGCGGACGCTCGCGCGCCAGCGCGGCGTAGTAGGGATAGGGATCGGCGTGGGTGACGGCGGCGATGGGATCGGTGGGCGGCATGGCGCGGGATCGTGATGGAACGAGCCGCCAGTATCCCGGTTCGTCGCGGGGCATGATTCGATGGGGAACGAACCATGCATGCGCTTGCAAGCGAACACCGGACGAGCCGTGCGCGCCAGGGCATGGCGCGCGGGACGAGGACTCAGGCGCGTCCGTTGTCGGCCAGCAGCGCCGCATAGCCGGGTCGCGAGTCCGGCCACTGCAGGCGCAGGCCGCTGGCGCGCAGCCGCGCGTTGCTGAGTTTCTTGCTGCCCACATTGGCGGGCGCGGGGGCGATGCGTGGCGCGGGCGCGCCGATGATGCGCGCCAGGTCGGCGTACAGCTCATGTAGCGGCAGCGGCGTATCGTCGCAGCCGATGTACACGGGCGCGACGGCGGGCAGCAGGGCCAGATGCGCGACGGCCTCGGCGGCGTCATCGATGTGGATGCGGTTGGCCCAATGCGGGGGTTCGACGGGCGCGCCGGCCTGGCCCGCGCGCAGCCGCTCGATCAGCTGCAGCCGACCCGGGCCATACAGGCCGGCCAGTCGCAGCGCCGTGGCGGATTCGGGCCGGGCTGCGAGCAATGCCTCGGCTTCCAGCAGGATGCGGCCGTTGAAGCCTTGCGGCGCGGGCGGCGTGTCTTCGTCGACCCAGCCGCCTTGGTGTTCGCCATAGACGGCGCTGGACGACACGAACACGATGCGTTGCAGATGGGAGGCGTCCAGCGCGCCGAGCACATTGCGCAGGCCGTCGACGAACACGCCGCGATAGACGGCTTCGTCGCGCGCGCCTGGGGCGGGCAGGAAGATCAGGCGGGTGATGCCGGCGGGCAGGACGGGGATGCCGTCGGGCCGGGAGATGTCGCCGCGCAGCCAGGCGATGCCGTCCGCGTCGTCAGCGGGCGGCTGGCGCCGCAGGGCATGGACTTCCACGCCCTGGGCCCGCAGCCGCCGCGCGGCGCGCAGGCCCAGGTCGCCGCAGCCGATGAGCAGCGCACGCTCGGCCATGCTCACATGCCGCTGTAGACGGGGCCTTCGCCGCCCTGCGGGGCGACCCAGACGATGTTCTGGGTGGGGTCCTTGATGTCGCAGGTCTTGCAGTGCACGCAGTTCTGCGCGTTGATCTGCAGGCGGTCGTCGCCGTGGTCGTCCTTGACGAACTCGTACACGCCGGCCGGACAGTAGCGCGATTCCGGGCCGCCGTACTTGGCCAGGTTGACCTGCACCGGCACCGCCGGATCCTTCAGCGTCAGGTGCACCGGCTCGTTCTCATCATGGTTGGTGTTCGAGATGAACACCGAGCTGAGCTTGTCGAACGTGAGCTTGCCGTCGGGCTTGGGGTAATCGATGCGCGCGCATTGCGAGGCCGGCTGCAGGCTGGCGTGGTCGGGCTTGCTGTTGCGCAGCGTCCAGGGGAAGTTGCCCTTGAGCACCAGCTGCTCGATGCCGGTCATGACGGTGGCGACGGTGCGGCCCTTCTTGAACCATTGCTTGAAGTTGCGCGCCTTGTTCAGCTCGTCGTGCAGCCACGAGGACTTGAACGCGGCCGGGTAGGCGGACAGCTCGTCCTGGCGCCGGTCGGCCAGCACCGCGTCGAACGCGGCGTCGGCGGCCAGCATGCCGGTCTTGATGGCGGCATGGCTGCCCTTGATGCGCGAGGCATTGAGGAAGCCGGCCTCGCAGCCGACCAGCGCGCCGCCGGGCACGGTGAGCTTGGGCAGGGCCAGCAGGCCGCCCGCCGTGATGGCGCGCGCGCCGTAGGCGATGCGCTTGCCGCCCTCGAAGGTGCCGCGGATGGCGGGGTGGGTCTTGTAGCGCTGGAACTCGTCGAACGGCGACAGCCAGGGATTGGCGTAGTCCAGGCCGACGATCAGGCCGACCGCCACCAGGTTGTTGTCCAGGTGATAGAGGAAGGAGCCGCCGTAGGTGTCGGCGTCCAGCGGCCAGCCGGCGGTGTGGATGACCAGGCCGGGCTTGGACTGGGACGGATCGATTTCCCACATTTCCTTGATGCCGATGCCGTAGGACTGGGCGTTGCGGCCGTCGTCGAGCTTGAAGCGCTCGATCAGCTGGCGGCCCAGCTGGCCGCGCGCGCCTTCGGCAAACACCGTATAACGCGCGTGCAGCTCCATGCCGGGCTGGTAGTGATCGGTGTGGCTGCCGTCGCGGGCCACGCCCATGTCGCCGGTGGCCACGCCGCGCACGGCGCCTTGTTCGTCGTACAGCACTTCGACCGCGGCGAAGCCGGGGAAGATGTCCACGCCCAGCGCCTCGGCCTGTTCGCCCATCCACTTGACCACCTCGCCCAGGCGGACGATGTAGTTGCCTTCATTGTGGAAACAGGGCGGCAGCAGCCAGTTGGGCGTGACGCGGGCGCCGGTCTCGCTCAGGAACATGAACTTGTCCTGCGTGACCGGCACGGTCAGCGGCGCGCCCTTTTCCTTCCAGTCGGGGATGAGCTCGGTCAGGGCCAGCGGATCCATGACCGCGCCGGACAGCGTGTGCGCGCCCAGTTCGGCGCCTTTCTCCAGGACGCAGACGCCGATTTCCTGGCCCTTGTCGGCGGCCAGCTGCTTCAGGCGGATGGCGGTGGCCAGGCCGGCAGGTCCGCCGCCGACCACGACCACGTCATATTCCATCGACTCGCGTTCAGACATTTGCAAAGCTCCCCGTATGTATCCCATGTATGGCTGGAAGTATTATCAACGATTGTATTGCAGCCGGAGGCGGTGCCGCCTTCGCATTTCCTATAGCCATCAGGAGTAATTGGTGAACCCGGACACGCTGTCTGCGCGGATTCTTGCGGTGGGCGATACCCACCAGGTGGATCTGCCCCTGCGTTGGGGCGATTCGGACGCGCTCAACCATCTCAACAACACGCTGTATTTCCGTCTCATGGAAGAGGCGCGCATGCGAATCCTGTACGACGCGGGCTTCGAATTGCCGGCCAACGACGGCGCCATCCTGGCGCACGCGTCCTGCGATTTCCTGCGCCCGCTGACCTATCCGGCCACCGTGCGAGTGACCCATACCGTGACCCGCATCGGTCGTTCCAGCGCCGAATTCGAACTGCTGCTGGAAAAGGTCGGCGACGATGCCGGCCCCTACGCGCGCGGCCGCAATGTGCTGGTCTGGATGGATTACGTGGCCAATACGTCCGCCCCGTGGCCGCCTGAAGTGCTGGCCAAGATGGCCACGCAGTTCCAGCCTGCGGCCTGAGGCGCGTCCGGGCTTTCCCTGCGCGCGCATTCGCCGGCCAAGCCGGTAGAATCTGGCGCAGGATCACAATAGCAATAAGGGGCGCGCCATAGCCAGGCGCCGCGTTCCGGCAGGCAGTCGCGCCGGAGCCGGGCCGATGGCAGCGCTCCAGGAAAAGACAGGGCCCGTCACGGGCTCCGGACCTGCCGACGGCAGGCGCCGGGCCAGGGCAGGGCGCTACTTCGGTTAGACCCAAACAGGAGTTGGAGCGATGGACAAAGTTTATGCAAGCGCCCAGGAGGCGCTGGCAGGCATCGTCAAGGACGGCCAGATGATCGCCGTGGGCGGTTTCGGCCTGTGCGGCATTCCGGAAGCGCTGATCGCGGCGCTGCGCGATTCGGGCGTCAAGGACCTGACCTGCGTGAGCAACAACGCCGGCGTGGACGGTTTCGGCCTGGGCCAGCTGCTGAACACGCGGCAGGTGCGCAAGATGATCGCGTCCTACGTGGGCGAGAACAAGGAATTCGAGCGCCAGTACCTGTCGGGCGAGCTGGAGCTGGAATTCACGCCGCAGGGCACGCTGGCCGAGAAGCTGCGCGCCGGCGGCGCCGGCATCCCGGCCTTCTTCACCCGCACGGGCGTGGGCACCATCGTGGCCGACGGCAAGGAGATCCGCGAGTTCGACGGCCAGCAGTACGTGATGGAGCGTTCGCTGACGCCGGACGTGTCGCTGGTCAAGGCGCACATCGCCGACCGCAGCGGCA
>NZ_JAGTJY010000144.1:0-16040 GCF_018195695.1 Achromobacter sp. Marseille-Q0513
GAGTGGAGGCGGTGGGTTGAAACGGCTACCGGGAGATCGAGCGGCATTGCCGCTCGATTTGGCTTGTGGACGTAGCGTGCTGATGTTGGGACTTTCTTGGCTGCCTGTGCGGCAGTGAACCAACGGATCTTGCAGGACGTGGACCGGTTGCTGTTTCTAAGCTGCCTGTGCGGCAGTGAACACCGACGCGCCCGGATGGCGCAACCACATCAGATTTCTAAGCTGCCTGTGCGGCAGCGAACGGTGGTTTGCCCTTCGTGGTGTTCAGCTTGTATTTCTAAGCTGCCTGTGCGGCAGCGAACCAAATCAACAAGCAGGCTGTCGAGGCCGCGAATTTCTAAGCTGCCTGTGCGGCAGCGAACGAGATCTTGGATTACATCAGAGGCCAGATCACTTTCTAAGCTGCCTGTGCGGCAGCGAACGCGCGCACTCGCGCCAGGTAGCCGCCGGAATATTTCTAAGCTGCCTGTGCGGCAGCGAACGTTATGGCGACCATGTGTCCGTGGAAATGGATCTTTCTAAGCTGCCTGTGCGGCAGCGAACACCGGAGTGATAACCATGCGTCAACTAGTGAAATTTCTAAGCTGCCTGTACGGCAGCGAACTACCTTGCGCGTGCGGGACTCCATCGCTCATTTTTCTAAGCTGCCTGTGCGGCAGCGAACCTGCTCCTTGCGCGCGCCCGGTTGCGCGGACAGTTTCTAAGCTGCCTGTGCGGCAGCGAACGGCCCTATCGGGATGCGGTCGTCGCGCGGATCTTTCTAAGCTGCCTGTGCGGCAGCGAACGATACCGCCAACCGCTCGACCGCGCGCATCGATTTCTAAGCTGCCTGTGCGGCAGCGAACTCATCGGTTGCCGCGTTTCTTGCGTGCGGATTTTTCTAAGCTGCCTGTGCGGCAGCGAACGGTCCATTCCATTTTGAGCGCGTCGTCGTCGATTTCTAAGCTGCCTGTGCGGCAGCGAACGCCTACCGCGACATTCCTCAGCAGGAGTTTTCTTTCTAAGCTGCCTGTGCGGCAGCGAACGATCTTCTCTTCGACAGTCAATCCACTGGTACTTTCTAAGCTGCCTGTGCGGCAGCGAACTCCGCCCGCCTGGGATGGGTGCCGCGCGAATGTTTCTAAGCTGCCTGTGCGGCAGCGAACAATCCGGGAACTTGGGACGATTCCCTGATCGATTTCTAAGCTGCCTGTGCGGCAGCGAACTCGAGCTGGACTTGCGAAAACGCCTGTGCGTTTTTCTAAGCTGCCTGTGCGGCAGCGAACGTTCGTGAACCGGATCTGGGCGACTCGCTCGATTTCTAAGCTGCCTGTGCGGCAGCGAACACAGGTCTCTGGCGACGCGGCGCGGGTCGATGTTTTCTAAGCTGCCTGTGCGGCAGCGAACGCTGTTGGCGCTGGTATAAGCCAGGGCCTGATCTTTCTAAGCTGCCTGTGCGGCAGCGAACACGGGAAGCCGTATCTTGCGGGGATCGGCGTGTTTCTAAGCTGCCTGTGCGGCAGCGAACACTACGCCGTAGCTCAGTTGCGTGAGATTTATTTTCTAAGCTGCCTGTGCGGCAGCGAACGGGATCACGGACGTGCGCAATGCGGCGTTGGATTTCTAAGCTGCCTGTGCGGCAGCGAACTGCGCCTGGGCGGCCTTTGCGGGCTGGCCTTTTTTCTAAGCTGCCTGTGCGGCAGCGAACCACGATCTCGCCGTCCTCGCCGGGCGGCAAGCTTTCTAAGCTGCCTGTGCGGCAGCGAACTATGGCCAAAAACCAATAACTCATTGATTTTTAAAGAAACAACAGTCAAAACCTCACCAACACCCAAATTCCGGATGCATTCCTAACTCATTGATTTTTCAGGCCTTCCAATCACATCCAAAAAAAGGGTTCAAAACCACGGCACCGTACCGCCCTGGCTCAAGCCATAGGAATTGAACCCTTTACCGGCCCCGCCTTCCTCCCCGCGCTCCTGAGCAATGAACAGGCAGAACGGCTGCCTGGTGCTGGCGCTGTTCAGACGGACGAAGGGCAATTCGACCTGGCGCTCGACGCTATCGGGAATGGCTTCGGCTGCCTGGTCCGCCGTTTCTCCCTTGCGACGCATGCGGCGGCGGCGCAGGCGTTCCGCGCTGGTCTTGAACTGACGGCGCTGCACCACGTAGCGCGGCGCGCCGGATGGCGCGGGTGCCAGGTCGGTCAGCCGGACGTGATCCCGCATGCCCTGCAGCCATGCCAGGGCCATCAGGCCCTGAAGCGCATCGGGATCGCCGTGCAACCTCAGTACCGAGCCCATGGTGCGCAGCCGCAAGCAGTATTGGGGAAAGCTGACCCCGATGCTTGCCGATTGAAGCTGCACCAAGGCCCGATGCAGCTTGGCCGCCAACGCCCCCAGCAGATGCGCGTGGCTGAACTCTGGATCGGGCAACAAGGTGATGTCTATATAGTGGGTCGTCATGGCGGTCAGCTCGCGTCGCCGAACACGCCGCCACGGATCAGGACCGCCATCACGAAATGCTGTTGCTCGGCCGGCGGCGCCTTGTCCTTGAGCAGCCAATCGTCCAGCAGGGTATAGAAATCCTGCTTTTGCTTGGGCTGGCGATAGGCCTTGCCTTGCGTGGTGACCGAACCGTAGGGCTCCACGGCGATCGGCCCCAGATCGTGCGCGCCCTGGTACCAGGTATCGATAGTGCGCAAGGCATTGCCGATCTTCTGGGAATGGATGGCGGCGATCTCCAGGCCTTTCTCGCCAATCTGGTAGAGCGTCTTGCTCTTGTCGCCGCGCCCGCGATCCAGGATCAGTTCCTGGGACGGAAACACCTCCTGCCCGGCGCCTACCCGCAGGAAAGCCGTGACCTGCAGCAGCACATGACCGCCAGCCAAACCCTCTGCGATCACAGAACCCAGTGACTTCACCTCATCACTCAACGCATCCAGCGCGCGCAGATTCTGCGCCAGGGCATCGAAGCTCCATTGCTGGTCAGCCTTGCCGTCCTTGAGCCGCGCCACATCCACACGCACATGCTCCGCACCGACCCGGTTGCGCCACAGGAAGCGGCCATTGGCCAGGTTGGCCGCATAGCGGTTGGCCAATTCGGCATAGCCGTGCTCCGTGACGTAGGACTGCACGGTCTGCAAGAGCTTGACTTGGTATTCCGCGCTATTGCATGCGCTCGGCGTACCCGTGCCGGGCAGCACGCGCAGCGTGAATTGCACCTTGAGCGTGTCGGCATCCGCAGGCAGGGTCGCCACGTCCACGGTTTGCAGGTTGGGGTTCTCTATCGCGGCGTCGAGCTTGGCGGGATCCTGGTCCTTGGCCTTGAGGCGGTTGGAGATGGTGCCGCGCACGGATTTCTCGCGCAGCCGAACGGGCGGCCATGATGCGGATTTCGCCAGGTCCTCCCAGTTGCCGGCATGGAAGACGGCGTCGGAGGGATCCAGCTTGCGTTCAAAGGCCAGTACGGAGGCGGTCTTGAGTGCGTTCGACATGATGATTCAATCCTTGTAAATGGCGTATTCAAATCAACGGGACGAGCGGCGACGCTCAGGAATAGGGATAGATCTCGTCGTCATCTTCTTGCCCGGTCTCTTCCGTGACGGGAAGCTGCGACGGATCGGGCGCATAGTCGTTGCGGCAGCGATACAGGCCCAGGGCTTCGTCGGTCTCGGCGCGCCAGAACAACTGGTCCAGGTGCGTGAGCCGGTGCGGGCTGATCCATTCGCCCATGGAATAGACCGATTCGACGAAGCGCAATGGCGTCGCGGTATCGCGGGCGTTGAGGACGGAACCCGCTTCGTGCAACGGTGATAGCGCGACATAGCCGACCGGTATCGGCACGGTCCAGCCGCTACCGGCGCCGCGCCATGGATCCGCCCAGCGCTGCTTGCCATCGGCGGGCGCGGGTTCGCCGTCCTGGAGCGGTACCGGCTCGTGGTTGAAGCGTGAGGCATGGAGCCAGGCGTCCAGCAGGGACACCTGTGGATCGCGCTCGCGCAGGCGACTCAACCTGTCAGCCAGCAGATCATCACGTCCAACCAGCGCGAAGCCGGGCAACCACTGCCGACGCCATTGGCGGAACTGCTTGTCGCGCTCCAGCGCGTCCTCCGCCAGAACTGCCAGCCAAGGACGCACGCACCGGCCGGGCGCGGCGCGCGAGGGCAACACGCTGCCGCCGGCGACGCGCATTTGCGACAGCAGCGCGCCGGCCTGGCTTGCCCATGGCCCGGTGTAGGTGTCATCGTCGCTAAGCAGCTTCGACGCAGCGCCGGCGGCGCGCTTTTCCGTAACGGTGAACACCAGCGAGATGTCCAGATGGATGCGGCCTTCTTCGACGATGGCGGCCGTGCTGCCGTCCTTGTCCACGGGATTGCGGGTCAGGTTGAAGCTGCGCACGTAGCCTTGCGTCGTCTGCTCCTGGTGATGGTGGCAGATCACGCCAACGCCGTGCAGCCGCAGCGGGACATTGGCCTTGGCCAGGTTGCGTTCCAGCGCCCACATCAGGCCGGTGAAGGCGGTGATGGAGGGGAAGCCATGCGTCAGCGGGCTGGAGATAGCGTTGGCGTTTTGGATGCGGAGGTGGGGAAAGGTCAGGATGGCTTCGGGTGCGGTAACTTGCGTCATGCCTCGCCCTCCTTCTCCGCTACTTGTTCCGCGTGCGTCTTGCGTATCGGGATATAGCCTGGCGCATGTAGTTGCTTGCGCACATCACGCAACTGTTGCACAAAGCCGTCCTCGTCCGTCAGCAGCTCCCTTTTCCACTCTCGCGCTTCGATATCGCCTACCACCGGCAACTGGCTGGAGAGTTGGGCATTCAGCCAATTGGCAAAGCGCCTGCCCACCTTGGCGGGCCATTCCATCAGTAGCCATCGACCGGCGAAATCGGCTTCTGCGGGCAGCTCTGCCCGCAAGGGATCCAACCAGAGCTGCTCTTCTTCCACCAACCGCCCAAAGCGATCTGTATCACGTGTCCAACCGGGAGCCAACGCGTGCCGTAATTCGCCAGCCAAGCAGGCCATCTCATCCAGCAGAACATCGATCATCGCCTCGCGGCGCAACCGGGTTTCCATGGTCGGTTCGGGATCGGACGCCAGGAAAGCACGCAATTCACGCATGGTCTTGCGAACTTCCGAACGTCCGATGAACAGCTTGCCAAACACCGAATCGGTGTGCACGGGCAGTCGTATTTCGCTGCTACGCCATGCCGGCGGCAATGAGGCCAGGAGGTAGTTCACTCCCACACGCTCGCTGTTGAGCTGGGAAATATTCTGTGGCTTGGTGCCCCCCAACTTCTGAACAGCCAGCCCGGGATAATCACGAAATACACCGTCGTGCAACGCGCGATCTCGACGAGCTTGACGAGCCATCTTATTGGCGTCGCCGAACCGGTCTTCCTGCAACTGGGCATGCACGGCGTGCGCCAAGGGCGTGGCATGCAGCGGCGCCAACAATTCATAGCCTGCATCGACGCAGGCATCGCCGCCCGTCAGCCAATACAGCTGCTTGGCGCGCGTGTGCGAGGCAGGCTGCCCAGCTCGTGGCTGGGTGAGCGCTACGAAGGCATCGCGCAGTCTGCCTGCTTGTTTGGCATCATCATGCAGCGCCTGACGCGCATCTTCATGGTCAGTCACCAGTGCTGCCAGCAGGCTGAGCCCGTCCACTTCGATCTTGAGAAACTTGTAGACGTCCAGCGCCGCCGCGTTGCCCACCACGTCGCCCGCAAAATCCCCCTCTAGAACATGACTACCCACCTCCCGCAACGCCGGCAGGCTGGCGGGCTCCACATAAAGACTGGAGCCACGCGCATCGGGATGGACGGGCTTGAGGGCATGGGTAACGACCTGGATCTGCGCCGCCCGTCTGGCGGCATCTTCGATCCAAGTGCTGGGTTGATGTTGCGCCAACAATTCCTGGCGTTTGGGATCTTCTTCGACAAGCTTGTCCAACTTGGCCTGCAGGCGCTCCTGGATAAAGAGCGCCATCGCCGCTCGCCACCGCGACGAGCGTTTGTTCATGGTCATGTCCTCTCCTTGCCGGTTTGCTTGTTGATTCACACCAAGGTGCTCAATCTTTGCGCTTGAATCCTTGCGTTGAACCTCCTTTTGGTTAATGCGCAATTGTATTGACAAAGTACATACATCGATTACTATGACTACCCAAGACGTTCACTATGAAGTTGACGGCGAACTGTTCGTCTGGAACCGCGCCAAGGCCGAATGGAACTGGCGCAAGCACGGCATCAAGTTTGAAGAAGCCGCCTCCGTATTCGGCGATCCGTACTTCGTCCTTGTCGACGCAACGCGCAAGGACGAAGCCCGCAATGCGGTCATTGGTTTCGACACACATGCGCGATTGCTGTATGTCGTGCATGTCGAAATCGAGACAACCTGCATTCGCCTCATCTCCGCACGTCGTGCGGAATCCAGGGAGGAGTCCCGTTATGTTGAGTGACCGCCTGAAATCCCGCCTGACCAAAGACCGTCCAATGACCTCGATCACGCTGCGCATTCCGGTGGACGTGGTCGAATCGATGAAGACCATCGCGCCGCAGCGCGGCTTTTCCGGATACCAGGCCCTGCTCAAGTCATACCTCAGCGAAGGCTTGCGCCGTGACGAGCAGCAGTTCGCTTCCGCCTCGCATGCCCGGCTGGTTGAAGCGCTCAAGCGCCATGGCGTTTCCCCCGCGCTGATCGAGCAGGCCGAACGCGAAGCGGCCGACGCCTGACGCGGGCTGTGTCTGCGCACCGCCTCGCGCGAGCCCGCCCGCACGGTCGCCTTCATCATTTCGCCTTGAATCCCAGACACTCGTGATACCACCAGCCCTGCCCTGCGTTGTCGGGCAGGCTGGCGATGGCGTATCGCTGCGCGCAGTCCGGCAGCGACTGCCCCAGTTCCTGCGCCAGCGCCATCAAATCCTCCAACAAGTTGCCTCGCAGCCACGGTGTGACGCTGCCAATCGCGATGCGTTCCAACGGCACAGAATGACGCTGGAAAGCATCGACCGGCACGTGCAGGGGTTTCCTGCGATCCCGCTCGTCGACCACGCGATGCAGCAACAACCGCTCTTCCTCATCGTCAGGCAGCAGCGCCACATCCACGCGCGGAGCCGGATCATGGCGAAAGCGCTGGAACTGCGGCAACAGGCCCGTCAGCCAAAGGTTCTCGCTGCTGGCCCAATGCAGGCTCGCCGAACGCTGCACGGACGGCGCGTTTGGATTTTCCGGGGCGGGGGGCAGCATCGCTTCGTGCATGCGCGCATGTTCCAGATCGACCAGATTGCGGGTGGGACGCGGCCCTTCCTTGACGACGAAGATGCGCGCGCGCGCATCAACCGGCCAGATGGCCTCGCCAGCAGTTTCCCGAGCCAGCAACGATTGCAGTTGATGCGACGTCAGATGGAAGTAACGTTCCATGCCCGTCTTGCCGCCGACCTCATCCATCTCAAAGCCAGGCTTGCAGAAGGCGGCCTTGCCCGGCAACTTTTCATAGGCCCGTAGATTGCTGTCCAGCACCCGCATGTTCACCCCGCCCGCCGGGCCTGCCCGATGCCGCCGCACCCGTCCGGCCAGCTGGATAAGCGATCGCATAGACGAGGGTTCGACCACGGTCCAGTCGTAGTCATGGTCTCGCCCCACTTCCGTGACCGGTGAACCCAGGACGATGAACAGGTGATGCGGTTCCGGGCTGGCGTCGATCAGGGCGCGTATCGACGGCTGCTGGAAGACCGGATCGGCTCCATCGGCGGAGCGGCGGTCAAGCACAGTGTCGAGTTGCCGCTCGATGCTGGAACGCGCCAGCAAGGGAAACTGCGAGTGGTAGACGCACAGGTGCACGCGCACGCCAGGCGCGGGCGCGCCTTGGGCGTACATGGCCAGCGCCACGTCGAACAGCGGACCGATGTTCGCCATGCGGATCAGGCCGAAGCTCACGCGCTTGCCGCTGGCCGGGTCGACACCATGGTTGAGCGGCTGCTGGTGCATTTCCCAGGCCTGCTCCAGCACGTAGCGGGCGAAGTCGCGGCGCCGTTCTGCTTCGTCCATTGCGCTCCACTCGGCCGGCAGTGCCGCGATGGCGGCCAACCGGCGCGGCTCGGCCTGGGCGAGCTGGACCAGACGCTTTTCCACGAAGCGCGCGTGGCAGGCACGAAAACCCTGCCCATCGGCGCAATCCTGCTCCTGCTGATGGAACTCGTCCATCCACAGGCAGCAAATGGCGGCGGGTTCGCCGGGCCGCTCGGCGCGATGACGCTGATACACCTCGCGTCCGGCGCGGTAGGCCAGGAACAGCCCCTCGACCAGCGCCGGCGGCAAGGTGGCCGAGGACAGCAACACACGCGCGCCCAGCAATCCCGCCCAATGCACCAGCCGCGTCAACGCGGGCAGGTCGGCCATGTCGAAATCGTCCGGCTCGTCCAGCACCAGGTCGCTGGTCATGAGCCGCAGCATGGGCGCGATCTGGCGGCCGCCGCGCAGGCTCTCGGTGGCCGGTGTCAGGTGGTCCACGGTGCATGCCAGCACGGGCGCGGCAATCAGCGAGCGAACCTGGGCATCGTCGGTCAAGCGCTGCAGCAGCGGATGCCGGTCGTCGCCCTCGAACAGCACTTGCCCGCCTTCGTCGAGCAGCGCCTGACGCGAAGCCGAGCCCGTCGCCTCGGCCTGGGCTTCCCAGTATTCGAACAAGGCGCGGCTGGCGGCGCCGCCGACCTTGATGGCCAGCTGCTCATCGCCCAGGCCCAGATCCTTTTGAAACACGCGCCCCGTCTGCAAGGTCAGGGTGCGCAAGCCAATGGCGAACGCGCAGCGCATGCCCATGCCAGGGTCGGCCAAGGCATTCATGATGCGGGCATTGCCCAGTGTCTTGCCGCAGCCGGTCGACGCCATATTGACGATGAACGCGCCCTGACGCTGCGCGCGCTCACGCACGCCGGCGGCCAGGTCGGCCGCCTTGTCCTGCCACTGGAATCGCGGATTGGAATTGCGCTTTTTCAGGCCACGGTGATTTTGCAAGGCAGGCAGGCTGCGCGTCAGCGTGGGCAACGAACGCGCCACCAATGTGGCATGGGCCTGCACGCCGAGCAGG
The DNA here is from genome assembly GCF_018195695.1 of Achromobacter sp. Marseille-Q0513. Lineage (NCBI taxonomy): Bacteria > Pseudomonadati > Pseudomonadota > Betaproteobacteria > Burkholderiales > Alcaligenaceae > Achromobacter > Achromobacter sp. Marseille-Q0513. The sequence goes on from NZ_JAGTJY010000144.1 coordinate 9,063, forward strand.
TGTTCGTCCAGCGTCTGGTTGAACAGGACCTTCCCAGCTGGCGCATCATGGTTTCCGCGCGTGTTCGCGTACAGCGGATAGCTCGCATTGCGATAGGGCTTGCGCTGCGCTTCGTCCTCGATGCTTGAGTAATGATGATCGGCCAGCATCAGGCACATGCGCGAGACGTGCATCGCGAATGGGTCCGTCATTGCCGTGTCCCAGTCCGCCGGCCGAGGTAGCTCCAGCAGTTTGCGCGCATAGCGTGCGGCCTGCTTGCGCCATGCAAGCGTGCCAACAGGCAACCCAAGCGGAAAATGCCAGTGGGCATGCACACTGGCAGCAGGCGCCTCCTCGCGAGGTTCATTCCAATCGGCGCTGATTCGCCGCAACAGCCCGTGCAGCTCGGCGGCGTTCACGAACCGGGGATGGGCGCCAAAGCGCCGCCAGCGATACTGCGGTTGATCGATATCCTCGCCGATACTGCCGCTGTCCTGCGACACCGGCTTGCATGGCAGGCGATGGTGCGTCAGCACCAGCCAGGCCACGGCCTGAGCCAACGGCGGCAACGAGGTGAAGGGCGGGCATTCTCGGGCCTGCGGCTCGTCAATACCGTCGCGCAGCAGGCGGCCCCCTTCGGTATCCAGCCATGACCTCTCGAAAGCCTGTGCTTGCGCGTCCGCATCGGCGCTAGCGGCCAGCCGATGCAGCCAAGCCGCGTCATCGTCAGCGCCCACAAAAGCCTGGAACAGGCGCACCGATACCCATTCATGCCGATAGTGATTGCGCTCCCGCAAGCCTGGCTGCCTCAGCCTGTCCTGGAACGCCTGCGTCGCTTTCCCCAGATCGTGCATCAGGGCGGCCAGCGCGGTCAGCGCCGTCATCAGCGGCAAATGATGCCAGTGGCTTTCGTCTTCGGCGCGCAGCACATCGCTGGCGGTCGTGTTGGTGGGGACGGCGCCCTCGGCGTTGAACTGACGCGCATCGCCGACGATCCACAACAGCTCGCTATGGTCGCGACCACGGATCCAGTGGCAGGCCACGGCGGTATTCTTGCGCGCGCGTTGGCGCAGCAGCCGGCGCACGGCGTCCAGGCCGGCCTGGGTGATGGGCGTCTGCCAGGTACGGTCTCCGCGCCGCTCGGCATACTGGTCCAGGATGCGGCGCGTCTCGGTCAGCGCCCGCTTGGAGCATTGGGACACGAAAAGCACGTTCATGGCCGGGGCTCCGTATCATCCCCCAGGGCCGCCAGGCGCGACGTTTCCAGCGCGATGCGCTTGAGCGTGTCGATGACGAAATCCAGGGCCTCGTTGCGCGTCAGCGCCTCGATGGATTGGCGGCGGAACTGCTGTTCGTCGTCGCCGCGCATGGCCGACAGAAAGGCTTGCGGCAATATCACGGCGTCCTTGATCAGGTCCGCTGCATCAAACACCAAGCCACCACGACGCGTCTTGCCGTGCAGGACGGCCAGGCCATGCGGCAGGCCCAGCACCCAGGTGGCGGTAGCGCCCAGGCCATATGCCAGGTAGTTGCCATGGTCGAGATAGCGGTTGGCGATATCCGTGCCGCTACCACGCTTGGCCCTGGTGAAATCGCCGTAGCCCACCGTATCGACGGCAAGCTTGAACAGTGATTTAGTCAGCTGCGCTTCGCCGACCAGCAACGCGGTGACGTCCGGCGCATTGTCGATCTGCGTACCGGCTTGCCGCAGCAGCGCCGTCAGACGTTCGCCGTCCACTTCGAAACCGGACTCGCGCATGGCGCGCGTGGTCCATGCGGTGTGCAGGCACTGCAACCGCGCAGCCTGTAATTGCTTGGCGGCATGCAGGCGCAGCCCGTCGTCGAACCAGAACCGGACCCAGGCCTGCAAATACTCCGTCGGCCGATATTCGCTTTGCGGTGCAAACCAGGCCACCTCGACATCCAGCTCGTTGGCGCTGAACAACGGCGTGCCTGCGCCGCCGCAAAAACCGACCAGCACGCCTGCCTTGGCCAGCTCGCGCATCGCCGCCTGTGTGACGGACGTGCCCGTCCCGAGCAGGATGCTCGTGGTATTGGCGATGGGAATATTCCAGTACAGCTGTTTCTTGCCCGTATCCGTCACATACTCGACGCGGCCGCCGTTGACCAACACCCGGCAATGTTCCAGGTAATAGATGTTGGCGCGCTTGGAATGCAGAATGCTCTTGAGATCGGCGGCGCGTATCGCTTCCATGCTTTCCCCGTTGCAGATTCGGACGAGGGCAAGTCCAACAGATTCCGTCGCATGACGTCAAGACATCGATCGCGGGAATAATCTGAAAAGCATCTTGAACGCCGAACCGATACCGATGGCTTGATTTCCATCAGTGCAGGCTGGACGTACTCCGCATGGATCGCAAGCGGGGATCCATGCTTCATACAAACGACAGGAAGTCTCGCACAACAAAAAACCCCGACACCGTTACCGATGTCGGGGCCTTGCCGGACAGCCGCGCTGTCCGGTGGAAGCAAGCAGCGCTTAAACCGCCTTCTTCAGTTCCTGCACCTTGTCCGTGGCTTCCCACGAGAATTCCGGCTCGGAACGGCCGAAGTGGCCGTAGGCGGCGGTCTTGGTGTAGATCGGGCGCAGCAGGTCCAGCATGTTGACGATGCCCTTCGGACGCAGGTCGAAGTGCTCGCGCACCAGCTTGGCGATCTGGTCGTCGGGAATGACGCCGGTGCCTTCGGTGTAGACGGTGATGTTGATGGGCTCGGCCACGCCGATGGCGTAGCTGACCTGCACCTGGCACTGGCGCGCCAGGCCGGCGGCCACGATGTTCTTGGCCACATAGCGGGCCGCGTAGGCGGCCGAGCGGTCAACCTTGGACGGATCCTTGCCCGAGAACGCGCCGCCGCCGTGCGGGCACGCGCCGCCGTAGGTGTCGACGATGATCTTGCGGCCGGTCAGGCCGCAATCGCCTTGCGGGCCGCCGATGACGAAGCGGCCGGTCGGGTTGACCAGGAACTTGGTCTGGGGCGTGATCAGGCCTTCGGGGAAGCTGGGCTTGATGATGTCTTCGATGACGGCTTCACGGATCGCGGCTTGCGAGATCTCGGGCGCGTGCTGGGTCGACAGCACCACGGTGTCGACTTCCACCGGACGGCCGTTGACGTAGCGGAAGGTCACTTGCGACTTGGCGTCCGGGCGCAGCCACGGCAGGCGGCCGTCCTTGCGCAGCTCGCTCTGGCGCTGCACCAGGCGGTGCGAGTACCAGATCGGCGCGGGCATCAGGTCGGGGGTTTCGTCGCAGGCGTAGCCGAACATCAGGCCCTGGTCGCCGGCGCCCTGGTTCAGGTAGTCCTCGGAGCTGCGGTCCACGCCCTGGGCGATGTCGGGCGACTGCTTGTCGTAGGCGACCAGCACCGCGCAACCCTTGTAGTCGATGCCGTATTCGGTGTTGTCGTAGCCGATGCGGCGGATCGTGTCGCGCGCGACCTGGATGTAGTCGACGTTGGCGGTGGTGGTGATCTCGCCAGCCAGCACGACCAGGCCGGTGTTGCACAGCGTCTCGGCGGCCACGCGGGCGTTGGGGTCCTGCGTGAAGATGGCGTCCAGGATCGAATCGGAGATCTGGTCGGCTACCTTGTCGGGATGCCCTTCGGAGACGGACTTGGAAGTGAAGAGGAAGTCGTTGTTGGCCACAGATGCGTCCTTTGTTGCCCGCTTGAGGCAGGCGTTGGTTCACAAGGCGCGTAGCACCCCGGACTGCATGGCATGACGCTATCTGGGCGCGACGCTTTAGCGGATTTGGCAGGCGCCGCGCAACGCGCATGGCCCCTGTCGTCGCCCCGCAAGTTGTCGGTTAACTCGGCGACCAGCCGATTTTAAGCGAAAATGCGGGTCTGATGCTTTGCCGGGGGTCCGACACGATCTTCCGAGCACCGGCACGACCATGCCCGACCTTATCCCTTTGCCGCATGCTTCTCGCCCTGTTCCGCCTGTTCGCCTCCCTGCCCCTGCCGGCCGCGCACGCGCTCGGCCGCCTGGCCGGACGGCTGGTCTATGCCTGCCCAGGCAAGTACCGGCGCCGGCTGCAGGCCAATGCCGCCCAGGCCGGCTACCCCGATCCGGCCTTCGCCCGGCGGGCCGCGGCCCAGGCCGGCGCCATGATCCTGGAAATGCCCCGGGTATGGTTCCGCAATGAGCAGAGCCTGGCCCAGGTGGTGTCGGACGACAACGAGGTGGTGGCGGCCGCGCGCGCCGAGAACCGCGGCATCCTGTTCCTGACGCCGCACCTGGGCTGCTTCGAGATCACCGCCCGCTACCTGGCGCGGCTGATGCCCATGACGGTGATGTTCCGCCCGCCGCGCAAGGACATCCTGGCGCCGCTGCTCGAGACGGCACGCAACAGTTCGGCGGTCAACGCCGTGCCCGCGACCATGCAAGGCGTGCGTGAATTCGTGCGCGCGCTGCGCCGCGGCGAATCGGTGGGCATGCTGCCCGACCAGGCGCCCGGCGTGGGCGACGGCGTCTGGGCGCCCTTCTTCGGACGCATGGCCTATACCATGACGCTGCCGGGCAAGCTGGCCACCCAGACCAACGTGCCCATCATCCTGACCGCGGGCGAGCGCCTGCCGGGCGGCCGTGGCTGGCGCATCCACTATGTGCGCGTGCCCGAGCCGCTGCCGGCCGAGCCCGAGGCCCAGGCCGCGCTGCTGAACGCCGCCATGGAAACGCTGATCCGGCGCTGCCCCGAGCAATACCTGTGGAGCTACAACCGCTACAAGACGCCGCGCGGCGCGCCGCCGGCCCCGCAGGCCGACGCGGCCCCGACCGCCGGCTGAGCCGGAACGCCGCTCCGCAGTCCCGGTATTTCATTCCTACGCCATGAGCAATCCCAAGAAAACACGCACGCTCGTTACCCTGATGAAATGGTTCGGCCGCATGCGGCCGTCCACCCGGCTGCGCGTCGGCGCGGCGCTCGGCTGGCTGGCCCTGAAGCTGGCGAAGTCGCGCGTGCGCATCGTGCGCAAGAATCTTGAGCTGTGCTTTCCCGACCAGCCCGAGGCGGTGCGCGAGCGCTGGGTCGCCGAGCACTTCCGCGCGCTGGCGCAGTCGATCGTGGATCGCGGCGTGCTCTGGTATGGCACGCCCGAGGCGGTGCGCGAGCTGGTCACCGAAAGCGGTTCCGAACGCATCAACGACCTGACCGCGCAGGGCCGCTCCGTCATCCTGCTGGCGCCGCACTTCATCGGCCTGGACGCCGCCGCCACGCGACTGACCATGGAAGTGCCCAGCGCCGCCACCATGTACACGCCGCAGAGCGACCCGCACATCGACGCGCTGGTCGCCGCCGGCCGCGCCCGCTTCAACGAGGTCTTCCTGGTCAGCCGCAAGGACGGCGTGCGCGACCTGGTGCGCCATCTGCGCGCGCCGCGCCCGGTCTATTACCTGCCCGACATGGACTTCGGCCGCCAGGGCGCGACGTTCGTGCCCTTCTTCGGCGTGCAGGCCGCCACGCTGCTGGCCACGGCCCAGCTGGCCAAGAAATGGGATGCCGCCGTGCTGCCGGTGCTGGACTTCTGGAATCCCGAGACCGGCAAGTATCACGCCGAGGTGCTGCCGCCGCTGGAGAACTTCCCCGGCGAGGACACCCTGGAAGAAGCCACCGCGCGCCTGAACCGCGAACTGGAAGCCTGGGTGCGCCGCTGCCCCAGCCAGTATTACTGGGTGCACCGCCGCTTCAAGACCCGCCCGCCGGGCGAGCCCAAGATCTACTGAGGCCGCCCGCCTGCCCGCGCCCCCGGGAATGGGCGATAATCCCGCCATGAACTGGAACTTCACCAAAATGCATGGCGCGGGCAACGATTTCGTCGTCCTGGACGGCGTGCGCCAGACCATCGAGATGACGCCCGAGCGCGCCCGCGCGCTGGGCGACCGGCATTTCGGCGTCGGCGCCGACCAGATCCTGCTGGTCGAGCGCGCCACCCGGCCGGACGCCGATTTCCGCTATCGCATTTTCAATGCCGACGGCAGCGAGGTCGAGCATTGCGGCAACGGCGCCCGCTGCTTCGTGCGCTTCGTGCATGAACAGGGCCTGTCCGACAAGAACCCGCTGCGCGCCGAGATCTCCACCGGCATCCTGGTGCTGGACGAAGGCGACGACGAGCAAGTCACCGTGGACATGGGCAGCACCCGCTTCGAGCCATCCGCCCTGCCCTTCGACACCGCCGGCCTGGCTTCGCGCCAGCAAGGCCAGGACACGCTGTGGGCGCTGGAACTCGATGCCCCCGCCGGCCTGCCGCGCTCGGTCGAAATATCGGCGGTGGCCATTTCCAACCCGCACGCGGTGCAGGTGGTCGACGATGTGGACGCCTTCCCCGTCGGCGTGATCGGCCCGCTGGTCGAGACCCACGCGCGCTTTCCGCGCCGGGTCAACGCCGGCTTCATGCAGGTCGTGGACCGCAACAACATCCGCCTGCGCGTCCATGAACGCGGCGCCGGCGAGACGCTGGCCTGTGGCACGGGCGCCTGCGCGGCGGTGGCCGCCGGCATCCGCCGCGGCCTGCTCGATTCGCCGGTGCGCGTCCAGGCGCGCGGCGGCGTGCTCACCGTGGCCTGGGACGGCGCGCAGCTGCGCATGACCGGCCCGGCCGAATCCGTATTTTCCGGGCAGATCGACATCGACAAGCTCGTCTTTTCCATGGCGCTGAACCGCTGACCCCATGACCGATACCGCATTCACCGCCCAAGACATCGCCGCCTTCCTGCAGGAACATCCCGGCTTCTTCGACGAGCACGCCGAGGTCTTCGCCACGCTGCAGGTGCCGCACCCGCACGGCTCGCGCGCCATCTCGCTGGGCGAACGCCAGATCATGACGCTGCGCGAGCGCAACCGCGAACTGGAATGGCGCATGAACGAGCTGGTGCGCAACGCCAGCGCCAGCGAGAGCATCGGCGCGCACATCGCCAAGTGGTGCTGCCGCCTGCTGTCGGAATCCGAGCCGCAGCGCGTGCCGGGCGAGATCGCGCTGGGC
>NZ_JAGTJY010000145.1:0-15920 GCF_018195695.1 Achromobacter sp. Marseille-Q0513
CCAGCATCAGCAGCTGGGGCTTGGCCATCAGCGCGCGGCCCACCGCCAGCATCTGGCGCTCGCCGCCCGACAGCGTGCCGGCCTGCTGGGCGCGGCGCTCGCGCAAGCGCGGGAACAGGTCGAACACTTCGTTCAGCGTGTCGCGCCAGCCGCTCTCGCGCGCGCGGTAGCGGCGAAAGCCGCCCAGCAGCAGATTGTCCTCGACCGACATGGTGCCGAACAGCTCGCGGCGTTCCGGCACCAGCGACATGCCCGCGGCCACGCGGCGCTCGACCTGCCAGCCCGACACGTCGGTGCCCGAGTAATGCACCGCGCCAGCAGCGTGGCCGGTGTGCGGCAGCGAACCCATCACCGCGTTCAGCATGGTGGACTTGCCGGCGCCGTTGGCGCCGATCACGGTGACGATGCTGCCGGCCGGCACGGTCAGCGTGGCGCCGACCAGCGCACCCACCTTGCCGTAACGGGCCGACAGATTGCTGACTTCCAGCACCGGTTTCTGTTGCGCGCTCATTGCACACCTCCGGCGGCAACGGGCTTGGCCTGGTCGGCCTCGGGCAGGTCGTCGTCGATGCCGCCCAGGTAGGCTTCCAGCACCGCCGGGTTCTGCTGCACTTCGGCCGGCACGCCTTCGGCCAGCTTGGTGCCGAAATCCATCACCACCAGGTGGTTGGTCAGGCGCATCACAAAATCCATATCGTGTTCAACCAGCAGAATGCTCATGCCCTCGGCGCGCAGCTGTTCCAGCACGCGGGCCAGGTCTTGCTTTTCCTTGTAGCGCAGGCCGGCGGCGGGTTCGTCCAGCAACAGCAGCACCGGATCGGCGGCCAGCGCGCGCGCGATCTCCAGGATGCGCTGCTGGCCCAGCGCCAGGTTGCCCGCCTGCTCGTACAGGTACTCGCCCAGGCCCACGCGCTTGACCTGCTCGGCCGCCTCGTGCAGCAGCTGGGCCTCGCGGGCGCGGTCGCTGTGCAGCGCGCCGGCCAGCACGCCCACGTCGGAGCGCAGGTGCGCGCCCAGCGCCACGTTCTCCAGCACCGTCATGCCAGGCAACAGCTGCACGTGCTGGAAGGTGCGGCCCACGCCCAGCTTGGCGATCTCGCGCGCCGAGCGGTTGTCGATGCGCTCGCCCATGAAGCGGACCTGGCCGCGCGTGACCGGCAGCACGCCGCTGATCAGGTTGAAGGTGGTGCTCTTGCCGGCGCCGTTCGGGCCGATCAGGCCCATGATCTCGCCGGAGCTGACCTTGAAGCTGATGTCGTTGACCGCCACCAGGCCGCCGAATTCCTTGCGGATGGCATCCACTTCCAGCACGACCTGACCGGGTTGCGGGCGTTGGCGCGCCGGCAAGGCCGGTGCGGGCGCCGGCGGCGCCAGGTTGCGGCGCGAGCCGTCGGCGCCGGTGACGCCATCCCACCAGCTGGCCAGGATCGGCCATAGGCCGTTGCGCGCGTATTGCAGCATCAGGATCAGCAGCACGCCGAAGACGATCATCTCGAAGTTGGCGTTGGTGTCCAGCAGCTTGGGCAGCCAGTTCTGCAACTGGTCCTTCAGCACCAGGATGACGGTCGAGCCCAGCAGCGCCCCCCAGACGTAGCCGGCGCCGCCGACCACCGCCATGAACAGGTATTCGATGCCGTAGTTGATGCCGAACGGGCTGGGGCTGACGGCGCGCTGCATGTGCGCGTACAGCCAGCCCGACACGCAGGCCAGCAGCGCGGCCCAGACGAAGATCACGACCTTGTACGCGGCCGTGTTCACGCCCATGGACTCGGCCATGCCCGCGCCGCTCTTGAGCGCGCGGATGGCGCGCCCGGGGCGCGAGTTCAGCAGGTTGCGGGTCGCCAGCAGCGCCAGCAGCACGAAGGCCCAGATCAGGAAATAGATGTGGCGGCCGCTGGCCAGCGACACGCCGAAGATGCTGATGGGCTCGATGCCGGCGATACCGTCGTGCTTGCCCAGCCAGTCGATGTTGCCGAACAGGAAGTACAGCGACAGCCCCCAGGCGATGGTGCCCAGCGGCAGGTAGTGGCCGGACAGGCGCAGCGTGATCGCGCCCAGCAGATAGGCGACCACGCCCGTCAGCACCAGGCCGGCCGGCAGGGCCAGCCACGGCGACACGTCGTACTGCGTGGTCAGGAAGGCCGTGGTGTAGGCGCCCAGGCCGACGAAGGCCGCCTGGCCGAACGAGGTCAGGCCGCCCACGCCGGTGAGCAGCACCAGGCCCAGCACCACCAGGCTGGCCAGCCCGATGTAGTTCAGCTGGGTCACCCAGAACTCTGGCGTGGCCGGCACCAGCGGCAGCGCCGCCAGCGCGACGACGAAGACGATAAGCAAAATGCGGTTCATGACGTTTATTCCTCTTCGTCCACGTGATGGCTGCTGAACGAACGCCAGACCAGAACCGGGATAATCAGGGTGAAGACGATGACTTCCTTGTAGGCGCTGGCCCAGAACGACGAGAACGATTCCAGCACGCCCACCAGCAGCGAGCCGGCGGCCGCCACGGGATAGCTCGCCAGGCCGCCGATGATGGCGCCGACGAAGCCCTTCAGGCCGATCAGGAAGCCGGTGTCGTAATAGACCGTGGTGATCGGGGCGATCAACATGCCCGACATGGCGCCGATGGCGGTGGCCAGCGTGAAGGTCAGACTGCCCGACATGGTGGTGCTGATGCCCACCAGGCGCGCGCCGCGGCGGTTGACGGCGGTGGCGCGCAGCGCGCGGCCGTACAGCGTCTTGCCGAAGAACAGCCACAGGCCGACGATCAGGATGGCGCAGGTCGCCACCACGAACAGGCTCTGGGCAGACCAGGTCGTGAAGCCCAGGTCCACCTGGCCGCTCACGAACGCCGGCGTGCGCCAGCCTTCGGCGCCGAAGAACACCAGGGCCAGGCCGGTCAGCGCGAAGTGCACGGCCACCGACACGATCAGCAGCACCAGCACGGTGGCTTCGGCCAGCGGTTGATAGACGATGCGATAGACCATCGGGCCCATCGGGATGACCAGCGCCAGCGTCAGCAGCATGTTCAGCCACAGCGAGGTGCCGGGCGCGACGTAGCTCTGCGTCAGCCAAAGCAGCGCGAGCGGCAGGACGAGACAGGCGACGAACGCCTTGGGCAGACCGGCGGCATTGCGGGTGCGCACGGCGCGCAGCACTTCCATGGCCAGCGCGACCACGCCCAGCAGGGGCAGCAAATAGGCCGTGCCGGGCACCTTGCCGTCGACCAGCATGGCCAGCGTCAGCGCGCCGAACGCCACGAACTCGCCCTGGGGAATGAAGATGACGCGCGTGACGGCGAAAACCAGCACCAGAGCCATGCCCAGGAGGGCATAGATAGCGCCGTTGACCACACCGTCCTGCAGCAGAATCAGCGCAATTGAGGAATCCATCGAACAACTACCTTGTGATTGCTTGGGTGTTCCGGCCGCGCCCGGAACACCGATGCGACGCGCCGGCCGGAAGGACCGTCGCGTCGCATGGCGCGGGCGCCGCTTGCGGGCGCCCCGTGAACAGGCAAGCCGCGCCTTACAGGCCCGGCTGGTACACCCACTTGCCGCCTTCGACCTTGACGATGACGCGCGAGCGCTCGTCGAAGCCCGCGTGGTCGGTGGGCGACATGTTGAACACGCCCTGGGAAGCGGGCAGGTCCTTGATGCTTTCCAGTGCATCGCGCATGGCGGCGCGGAACTCCGGCGTGCCGGGCTTGGCGCCCGTCTTCAGCGCGACGGGCAAGGCGGCCACGACCAGCTGGCCGGCGTCCCACATATGGCCGCCGAAGGTGTTGGTCGAACCGGCGCCGTGGGCCTTCTCGTAGGTTTCAACATAGGCCAGGGCCGACTTCTTGACCGCGTTGCTGTCGGGCAGCTGGGCCGCGACCAGCAGCGGGCCGGCCGGCAGGAACATGCCGTCGCAGTCCTTGCCGCAGACGCGCAGCACGTCGTTGTTGGCGGCGCCGTGGGTCTGGTAGATCACGCCGCCGTAGTTGCGCGCGCGCAGTTCCTTCTGCGGCAGGGCCGAAGGCGTGCCGGCGCCGGCGATCAGGATGGCGTCGGGCTTGGCGCCGACCAGCTTCAGGACCTGGCCGGTCACGCTGGTGTCGGTGCGGCTGTATTTTTCGATCGAGACGATCTCGATGCCCTTGGCCTTGGCGGCCTTCTGCATCACGTCCAGCCAGCCGTCGCCATAGGCGTCGGCGAAGCCGATGAAGCCCAGCGTCTTGACCTTGGACTTGGACATGGCGTCGGCCAGCGCGCCGGCCATCAGGGCGTCGTTCTGCGGGGTCTTGAAGACCCAGCGGCGCTTGTCGTCGACCGGCTCGACGATCTTGGCGCTGGCGGCCACGCTGATCATCGGCACCTTGGCTTCGGCGGCCACGTCGACCATGGCCAGCGAGCCCGGCGTCACGGACGTGCCGATCAGCACGTCGACCTTGTCGTCGGAGGCGAGCTTGCGCGAGTTCTTGACGGCTTGCGTCGTGTCGGTGGCGTCGTCCAGGACGATCCATTCGATCTTCTGGCCGGCCACTTCCTTCGGCAGCAGGGCGACCGTGTTGCGCTCGGGGATGCCCAGCGAGGCGGCGGGGCCGGTGCTGGACACCGTCACGCCGACCTTGACCTGGGCGCTGGCCAGCAGCGGCAGGGTCAGGGCAACGGCGGCGGCGGCCGCGGTCAAGCCGAAATGCTTGCGCATGTTTTGTCTCCTGTGGCGGCTCTTCTTTTGGTGCCTCGTTCGAGGCGAAGCGAGCCTAGTTAAAGTTATACAGAAAAAAATATTATAGGGTTAAATCAGTATCACATGATGCGGCGCAACTACGGTAAATCCCTGATGTGCTACGGAAACCGAAACTCAGCGAACGCATTCGTCAATGGCGAACTTGTACTGGAAAGCCCCAAACGCGTCAGTTGGGGGATTCCCTGTCCCCGTGCGTCCGCCGCAAGCCTCAACGGCCCGGCAAGGGCCAGACGCGTGCCACGCGCGACGTCACCCAGGCGGCCACGGCCGCCTTGATCAGATCGCCAGGCACGAACACGGCCACGGCCAGCGCCGCCTTGCCCAGGTCCATCTTGGCGACCGAGGCCAGCCAGGGCACGCCGCAGGCATACACCACCGCGATGCCGCCGACCACGCAGGCGACCGCAAAGCCCGCCACGCCGGCCCAGGTGCCGGGTGCTCGGCCCGCCAGCCGGCGCGCCAGCCAGCCCGTGACGAACGCGCCGATCGGCATGCCGATCAGGAAGCCGCCGGTCGGCCCCAGGAAGGCCCCCATCCCGCCGCGCCCGCCCGGCAGCACCGGCAGGCCGATGGCCGCCAGCGCCAGGTACAGCAGGCAGGCCAGCGCCCCGCGCACCGGTCCCAGCATGGCGCCGGCCAACATGGCGCCCAGCGTCTGCAGCGTGACCGGCACCGGAATGGCCGGCAACGGAATCGGCGGCACCAGGCTCAGCACCACGATGAGCGCCGCGAACAGCGCCACCAGCACGGTATTGTTGGATTTCATGGCATTCCCCTCCCTAGGGACGATTTTCCCGGATGATTCTTCCCGGATGATGAAAGCGGGGTCAAGAGGCGTGGCGTTCAGGGACTGCGCGCGTCGATGGCTTCCGAGACTTCCTGCGCCCGCTTCAGCGTCAGCACGATCAGCGGCACGATCAGCGCCAGGGGATTGGCGCCCAGCCCGCGCGCGGCCTGCGCCTCGCGGATCTCATGGAAATTGCGCCAGATCTCGGGCACGAAGCGCAGCGCCAGCGCCAGGGCCAGCGCCACCTTGCCGGCATCGAGCAGGCCCAGGCGCTGCAGGGGCAGCAGCACCCATTCGCACACGGCGATCAGATCGGCGGTGCGCGTTGTCAGCGTCACGGCCAGCGCCAGCCCCACCATCGCGCCGACCCGCAACAACACGGCCAACGCCTCGATCCAGCCCTGGAAAAATCCGGTGAACATGCCCAGCGCCAGCAGAACCCACGCCAGGCCGCGCAATTGGCGCCAGAGCAGCGCGGCCCCGGCGCCGCTGGACCAGACCAGCCCCACGGCCACGGCCAGCGCCAGGCCCAGCCAGAGCGGATCGCGCAACGCGAACAGCCCCGCCCCCGCCGCGCACAGCGCCAGCAGCTTCAGTCCGGCAGGCAGCCGGTGCAGCCGGGAATTGCCTGCGATATATAGCGGTTCGAGCATGGGCGGCCGCCCTCAGGCGAAATGATCACGGTACCAGCGCAGGGCGGCGGCCGGTTGGTCGTCGGCGGCGACGCGGCCATCGGCGATCACCAGCACCCGGTCGAAATCCTCGAGCAGGGCCAGGTCGTGGCTGACCACGACGGCGTCGTGCGCCAGCCCGGCGATCGCATCGCGGACGCGGTTGCGGTTGCGCAGGTCCAGCTGGGTGGTCGGTTCGTCGAACACCACCAGCGCCGGTTCCATCACCAGCACCGCGGCCAGGGCGGCCAGCTGGCGCTCGCCGCCGGACAGGCTGTGGCTGGCGCGGTCCGCCAGGTGGGCCACGCCCAGGCGTTGCAACTGGTCCTCGATGCGGGCCTCGCGGCGGGCGCGGTCGGGTTCCAGCTGTTTCAGGCCGAAAGCCAGGTCTTCGCGCACGATGGGAAAGACGATCTGGTTTTCGGGATTCTGGAACACGAAGCCGACCCGTCGCCGCACGGCTTTCAGGTCCTGCCGCGTATCCAGCCCGTCCACGCTGACCCGGCCCGATGTCGGCAAGGCCAATCCATTGAGCAGGCGCGCCAGCGTGCTCTTGCCGGCGCCGTTCGGACCGACGATGCCCACGCGGCGCTCCGCCAGCGTCAGGCTGAGCCCGCGCAGCACCTCGGCCTGCGGCGTGGAAACGACCACCTGGTCAAACTGGATTAACATGGGGCGGGATTATGCCCGAACCATTCCGGGCCTCGGGACTCCAAGAGCTCTATATATGGACAAAGTACGCAAATCCGACGCTGAATGGCGGGCCCAGCTGTCACCGGAAGAATACGTCGTCGCCCGCCAAAAAGGTACGGAACGCGCCTTCACCGGCCGCTACTGGAACACGTTCACCCACGGCATCTACCGCTGCGTGGGCTGTGGCACGCCGCTGTTCGCTTCCGACACCAAATTCGATGCCGGCTGTGGCTGGCCCAGCTACTTCGAGCCGATCGACCCGGCGCGGGTGCGTGAAGAGCGCGACATCAGCCACGGCATGGTGCGCACCGAGGTGCTGTGCAATATCTGCGACGCCCACCTGGGCCACGTCTTCCCCGACGGCCCCGAACCCACCGGGCTGCGCTATTGCATCAATTCGCTGTCGATGACGTTTGAACCGCTGGAAGACTGAAGCCCCGCATGAAGAAGTTCCTGTTCGACCTGTTCCCGCTGATCCTGTTCTTTGTCGCCTACCGGTATGCGGACATCTTCATCGCCACCGGCGTCGCCATGGCGGCCGCCGTGCTGCAGATCGTCTGGCTCAAGCTCACCGGCAAGGCCATCGAGGCCATGCACTGGATCAACCTGACCGTGATCCTGGTGTTCGGCGGCGCCACCATCTGGCTGCACAGCGACGTCTTCATCAAGTGGAAGCCGACCGTGCTGTATTGGATGTTCGGCGGCGCGCTGGTGCTGGCGCGGCTGTTCTTCCGCCGCAACCTGATCCGCGGCCTGATGGAAAAGCAGATCCAGCTGCCCGACCCGGCCTGGGAAAAGCTCAACCTGGTCTGGGCGGGCTTCTTCCTGGTGGCCGGCGCGCTCAACCTGTACGTGGCCTTCTCCGGCCAGTTCACCGAGTCGCAATGGGTCAGCTTCAAGGCCTTCGGCCTGATGGGCCTGATGATCGTGTTCGTGATCGGCCAGTCGCTCTGGCTGGGCAAGCACATCCAGCCCGGCGAAGAGACTTCGTCCGATTCCGGCGCGTCCGGCGGCAAGCAACCCTGATCCCTCCCACACGCCACCGGGGCACGCCATTTGAGGCCGCCCCGGCGGAACCTCTCCGCTAAAGATATGTCTGAAACCACCGACCGCATCGCCCTGATCCGGGAGCGCCTGGCCGCGCTGGAACCGGTCAGTCTTGAAATTCAAGACGAATCCTATTTGCACGCAGGCCATGAAGGAAGTAAAAACGGCGCCGGCCATTACCGCGTGCTGATTGTGGCGCCCTGCTTCGCCGGGCAGTCCGCCGTCGCCCGCCATAGGCTGGTGTATCATCATTTGCAAGATTTGATCCCCTATCCGATCCATGCGCTTGCGCTAGACGCACAGGCTCCCAAATAGAAGGTAAAAGGACTTTCATGAAACGCATCGTCATGCTGGCCGCCGCTTGCGCCATCGCCCTGCCGGCTTTTGCCCAGAACGTGGCAACCGTCAACGGCAAGGCCATTCCGCAGAAGAGCCTGGATCAATTCGTCAAGCTGCTGGTCACCCAGGGCGCCACGGATTCCCCGCAGCTGCGCGAGCAGGTCAAGCAGGAAATGATCAACCGCCAGATCTTCGTGCAGGCCGCCGAATCCAACGGCATCGCCAAGCAAGCCGACGTGCAGACCGAGATCGAACTGGCTCGCCAGGGCATCCTGGTGCGCGCGCTGATGGCCGACTACCTGGCCAAGCACCCGGTGTCGGACGCCAAGGTCACGGCCGAGTACGAAAAGATCAAGAAGGAACAAGCGGGCAAGATGGAGTACAAGGTCCGCCACATCCTGGTTGAAGACGAAAAGACCGCCAACGACCTGCTGACCCAACTGAAGGGCAACAAGGGCAAGTTCGACGATCTGGCCAAGAAGAACTCCAAGGATCCCGGCAGCGCCGAAAAGGGTGGCGACCTGGGTTGGGCTCCCCCGACCAACTACGTGCAGCCTTTCGCCCAGGCCGTCACGCAGCTGAAGAAGGGCCAACTGGTCGACAAGCCCGTCCAGACCCAGTTCGGCTGGCACATCATCCAGGTCGACGACACCCGCCCGGTGCAGTTCCCGCCGCTGGATCAGGTGCGCCCGCAGATCGAGGAAATGCTGCGCCAGCAAACCCTGGCCGACTACCAGAAGGACCTGCGCGAAAAGGCCAAGATCCAGTAAGGATCGGCTGATCGCCCAGGAAGAACTGCCCGCGCATGCGGGCAGTTTTTTTTTCCACAGCCTGGCGCCGACAGCGGCCAGCTCCGCCGCATTCAGGCCAGCGCCCGGCGCAGGCAGGCATCCCACAGCGGCCCTTCCAGCGCGGGCGAGGCATGGCCATAGCGTCCGGCCACCGTCATGGGATGCACGCAGGGCGGCAAGGCGGTTTCATCGCCGGGCGGAAACAGCAGGTCCGACGCGCAGCGCAGCCAGTACAGCGGCGCGCGCAAGGACGCGAGCGCATGGCGGACGTCATGGCGGCTGGCGGCCGCTCGCAAGGCCGCCATCGACCAGGGCGAAAAGCGCGCCGCCCAGGCGCGCGCCTCGGCGTCCAGCGCCTGCTCGGGCTCGCGCACGCCGGCATCGGCCAGCCATAGGCCCCGGCCATAGCGCAGCAAGGCGTCCCGCCGCGCCGCGACCCACTCCGCGCGCGCCCACGCATCGCCAGCCTGCAGCGCGGCGGCCAGGCGCCGCAGCGCGATGACATCGCTCCAGTTGCCGCCGCCGCGCGGCCCGGATGCCAGCGCCAGCGCCCGCCCGAGCGGCACGGGCGGATCGAGCGCCCACTGGAACGCCTGATAGCCGCCATAGGAATAGCCCACCACCGCGTCCAGCCGCGCCACGCCCAGGGCGCGCAGCCATAGCCCTTGCAGGCGCACGCTGTCGGCGATGGTGAAGTCGGGAAATGACGCAGGCGTTTCCCCGTCCGGCGCGCTGCTGCCAAAACATGAACCCAGCGCATTGGGCGCCAGCACGCAGGTATGGCGCGTATCCAGCGCGGCGCCCGGCCCCAGCCAGCCCGATGCCCATCCGGCATCCGGATGGACTTCCCCGCGAGCCGGCGCGAGCGCCTGCTGGCTGCCGGAGATGCCGTGCAGCAGCAGCACGACGGCACGGGCCTTCGCCGGCTCCGGCCCGTAGCGACGCCAGGCCACCCGCGCCGGCGCGATGCGGCCGCCGCCGTCCAGCGCCAGGATCTCGATCCTGGTCTCGCCGGCGGCTTGGCAGGGATCGGCGGGGTCGGGACGCGCCATGGCCTATACCGGACGCTCGCCCATGACCGTGGTCCGATAGATCGTCCGCCGCAGGCTGGCCGGCAGCTCCCGCGTGGTCGCCTTGTGCATCACGCAGCGGTTGTCCCACATCACGACATCGCCCGGCGACCACTGCAGCGCGTACTGGGATTCCGGCCGGGTGCAATGCGCGAACAGGCGTTCCAGCAGCTCCCTGCTGTCCTCGGCGCCCCACCCCGCCACCTCCGCGGTCATGCCGGGGTGCACGTATAGCGCCTTCCTCCCCGTCTCGGGGTGGGTACGCGCGATGGGATGTTCAACATCAGGCGTTTCCGCCAGCTGCGCGGCATCCATCACCACCCGGGTGCCCTCATCGGCTCGGCTGTTGCGGGGGCGATAGCGATGCACGGCCTTCAACCCGTCCAGCTGCGCCTTGATCGCATCGTCCAGCGTCTCGTAGGCCCGGTACATGTTGATGAACAGCGTATTGCCGCCTTCCGCGGGAATGGTCTGCGCGTTCAGGATGGTGGCCTTGGCGGGACATTCGCGAAAGGCGAAATCCGAATGCCAGTAGGAACCGCCGTCGGCAATGCCCGCGGGCACGCCGTTCTTGACTTCGTTCGACAGCACGAAGATCTCGGGATACTCGGGATGGTTGTACTGGGCCAGCACGTGGATATCCAGTTCGCCGAAGCGGCGGCTGAAGCGCAGCTGCCCTTCTGGCGACAGCTGCTGGTCCTTGAAGACCAGCAGCTGATGCTTCAGGAACAGTTCATTCACGGCGGCGAAGGCCGCGTCATCCAGCGTTTCGAGATTCACGCCGCGCACTTGCGCGCCGATGAGCGGACTGAGAGCTTGGGCTTGCATGTTCGGGCTCCAAAGAAAGGGTTCAAGGCAGGCGGTGGACGCGGGCCTCGGTGCGCAGCAGCGGCTCGGCGCCGTGCTCACCGATCAGGACGGGATATTCCAGCCGCATGCCGCCCAGGCCGGGCCGGTACAGGTGCGTGCCCAATGCCACCACCATGCCCGGCGTGACCTCGTCGTGGCTGCGCAGGTTGATGAAGGGACGGGTGCGGGCGCAGGTGCCCAGGCCGTGGCCGAACAGGGGCAGGCCGAACTCGGCGAGCCCGTGTTTTTCGAACACGGCGATGCCGCGCCGCGCGCAGTCGGCGATGGCGCGTCCCGGCGTCAGCGCGGCGAGCATGGTCTGCACGGTTTCCTCCCAGCAGTCGATCAAGGCGGCCTGCGCCTCGGTCGGCCGGCCCAGGAAGATCGGCAGCGCCGTATCGGCCATGTACAGATCCAGCAGCGGATGCAGATCCAGGATGACGAATTCGTCGCGCCCGATGGGCCGGTCGGTCGCCTGCTGCGTGACACCGCGCAGGAAGCCGGTGCGTTCGCCCGCTCCCACCTCGGTGCCACCCGTCACCGCCCAGGACCAGGTGCTGCCGCGTTGCCGGATGGCACGTTCGATCTCGCCGGCGATTTCGTTTTCAGTGGCGCCGGCCCGCACGGCATTCATGCCCTGCTCGAAACCGTAGTCGGACACTTCGGCGGCATGGCGCAGGCGCTCGATCTCGGCGGCATCCTTGATCAGCATGAGATCGTCGATCACATCCACCCCGTTCTCGAACCGGGCCTTGGGCAATTGCCCGGACAGGGAAAAGAACTCGGCAGCGGTCAGCATGCCGGGCGCGATCTGGGCGGCGCCCGGATGCGCCAGGTCCAGGGCGACCTTGCCCTGCGCCAGGCCATGGTGCTCCAGCCGCTGACGTATCAACTGCGGAAAATCGGCGAACTCGAATTCGTGCACGTCCATATCGTGGCCTTCGGCGCGCACACGCGCGGCGTCCATGGCCCAATAGATGAACTCGCAGTGGCCCGAGGCCGTGACCAGCACGGCGCCGCGCCAGGGCATGAATGCCCCGCTCAGATAGTGCAAGGCGCCTTGGCGGGTGCCGAGATAGGCGTCGAAACCGAGTTCGCGCGCGTGCTGGGCGACCCGCTTGCGGCGGGCCTGGAAATCGATGGGCAACATGGGGATTCCTTGGCGGGGGTTCAGGAAACGGAGGCGCCGGACGCCTTGACCACGGGCGCCCATTTCTCGGTTTCCTCTGTCGTGAAACGAGCGAATTCATCGGGCGTGCTGGCAACCGGATCGGCGGCCTGCGAGGTGAGCTGCGCCTTGACCTTGGGGTCGGCCAGGGCCTTGGCGATTTCCTGCTGAAGACGGTCCACCACCGGACGCGGCGTGCCGGCAGGCGCGAACACGCCGATCCAGGACGTCATCGCATAGCCGGGCAGCGTTTCCGATACCGAAGGCACGTCCGGCTCGGCCGGCGACCGCTTGGGCCCCGTGACGGCGATGGCGCGCAGCTTGCCCGCCTTGATCAGCGGCTGGGCGATGACCAGGCTGTCGAACGCCAGATCGGCCTGGCCGCCCATCACGTCCGTCAACGCCGGCAGGCTGCCCTTGTAGGGGATGTGCTGCATCTTGATGCCCGCCATCTCGTTGAAGAGTTCGCCCGACATGTGCATCGACGTTCCGCTGCCGCCCGAGGCCCGGTTGAGTTCGCCGGGATGGGACTTGGCATAGGCGATCAGATCGGCCACCGAGTTGATCGGCAGCTTGGGGTTGACCACCACCACCAGCGGATAGGACACGACCTGGGTCACCGCCACCAGGTCCTTCAGCGGCTGGTACGGCATCGACTTGTACAGCGTCTGGTTGATGGCATTGGTGCCGATCGTGCCCATCAGGATGGTGTAGCCATCGGGCGCGGCCTTGGCCACCGCGTCCGCGCCGATATTGCCGCCGGCGCCGGGCTTGGCCTCGACGACGACGGGCACGCCCATGCTCTGGGTCATGCGCTCGGCAAGCAGGCGGGTGACGATTTCCGTGGGACCGCCCGCGGCCGCGGGCACGATGAAACGGATGGGCTTGCTGGGATAGGTGTCGCCGGCGGCCGCGGCAACCGCCGCGCCCAGCGCCAGGACGACCGCGCCCGTGGCGCGGATGAATCTGCTGCACATGGCCTTCCTCCTTGGATGCGTGTCCGTGCCAGAGTCATGACCGGACATCTTTTGGCGAACATTTGTTCGCTAAACATCATTTTATGGAGAAAGCGGCGGATGTCAAACTACAATCGACGGCATTGCAG
The DNA here is from genome assembly GCF_018195695.1 of Achromobacter sp. Marseille-Q0513. Lineage (NCBI taxonomy): Bacteria > Pseudomonadati > Pseudomonadota > Betaproteobacteria > Burkholderiales > Alcaligenaceae > Achromobacter > Achromobacter sp. Marseille-Q0513. The sequence goes on from NZ_JAGTJY010000145.1 coordinate 13,252, forward strand.
AACACCATCGTGGACCCATGGATTCGACCTTGCCGGAAACCAGCGAAAAGAAAGAAGAGTTTCTCGACAGCCTGGCCAATGGCCTGCAGCTGTTGCGCATCTATGCCACGGGCGTGGCCAGCGTGACTGTGCAGGAAGCCGCCGAACAGCTGGACGTCACGCGCGCGGCATCGCGCCGCATCCTGCTGACGCTGGAAAAGCTGGGATATGTGCGGCAGGACGGCAGGCAGTTCTCGCCCACCCCCAAGGTCATGGACCTGGGATATGCCTATTTCGCCTCGCTGAGCCTGCCCAGCCTGGTGCGGCCGGTGATGCAGGATGTGGCGCGCGCCTTGGGTGAAACCTGTTCACTGGGCGTGCTGGACCGCGAGCACGTCGTGTTCCTGGCGCGCGAGGAAGCGCCCAAGCTGCTCAAGCTGGACCTGACGATCGGCAGCCGCCTTCCCGCCTACGCTCACTCGCTGGGACGCGCGCTGCTGTCGACGCTGGACGACGAGGCGCTTGACCAGTATCTGGACAACGCCGAACTCAAGCGCCTCACGCCCTACACCACGGTCTCGAAGACCGCGCTGCGCAAGCTGATCCGCCAGGTGCGCAGCGACGGCTACAGCATTTCGGTCAGCGAGCTGGTGGATGGTTTTGCCGGCGTGGCCGTGCCGCTGCGCAACCATGAAGGCAAGGTGGTGGCGGGCCTGAGCGTCAGCATGGTGCTGGGCGCCCGCTCACCGGATGAGCTGCGGCGCCAGCACCTGCCCGCGCTGCAACGCGCGGCGGCGACGATACTCGACTCGATGCCGCGCAGCGGCATCTGACCCTGCCGGCGCGCTCAGCCGTCCAGGCCCAGCAGCGCCTTCAGCGCGTCCTCGTCCAGCACGGTGACGCCCAGTTCCTGTGCCTTGGCCAGCTTGCTGCCGGCCTCTTCGCCTGCGACCAGGTAGGCGGTCTTCTTGGAGACCGAGCCGCTGACCTTGCCGCCCGCCGCCTGGATGCGCATCGAGGCTTCCTCGCGCGTCCAGGTGGGCAGCGTGCCGGTCAGCACGAAGGTCTTGCCGGCCAGCGTGGTGTCTTCGGGCATGGCCTCGGCCACCGGATGCACGCCCTGCGACTTGAGCTGTTCGATGACGTCGCGGTTGTGCTGTTCGGCGAAGAAGCGGCGGATGGAGCCCGCCACCACCGGTCCCACGTCCGGCACGGACGACAGCGCGTCCTCGTCGGCGTCCATGATGGCCTCGATACTGCCGAAATGGCGCGCCACGTCGCGCGCGGTGGTCTCGCCGACGTGACGGATGCCCAGCGCGAACAGCAGGCGTCCCAGCGCCGGCGCGCGGGCCTTGTCGATGGCCTCGACCAGGTTGTCGGCCGACTTCTGGCCCATGCGGTCCAGGCCCACCAGTTCGAGCGGCCGCAGGCTGTACAGATCGGCCAGCGACTTCACGCGGCCGCTGTCGACCAGCTGGTCCACCAGTTTTTCGCCCAGCCCTTCGATATCCAGCGCCTTGCGGCTGGCGGCGTGCCACAGCGTCTGCTTGCGCTGCGCGCCGCAGAACAGGCCGCCCGTGCAGCGGGCGATGGTCTCGTCCTCCAACCGCTCGATGGCCGAGCCGCAGACCGGACAGGCGGTGGGCATGACGAACTCGCGCGCGTCGGCGGGCCGCTTTTCCAGCACCGCGCCAACCACCTCGGGGATCACGTCGCCGGCGCGGCGCACGATCACCGTGTCGCCGATGCGCACATCCTTGCGCCGGATCTCGTCTTCGTTGTGCAGCGTCGCGTTGGTCACGGTGACGCCGCCCACGAACACCGGCTTGAGCCGCGCGACGGGCGTGATGGCGCCGGTGCGTCCCACCTGCACCTCGATGTCCAGCAGGGTCGTGGTGGCCTCTTCGGCCGGGAACTTGTGCGCCAGCGCGAAGCGCGGCGCGCGCGCCACGAAGCCCAGCAGCCTCTGCGCCGCCAGCGAATCAACCTTGTAGACCACGCCGTCGATGTCGTAGGGCAGCGACGGGCGCAGCGCCCCGACCTTGGCGTAATAGTCCAGCAGCCCCTGGGCGCCACGGACGCGCTGGTTGAATTTCACGTTGACGGGCAGGCCCAGCGAGCCCAGCCAGTCCAGCATGGCGCCGTGCAGCTTGCCGGTATCGCCGGGCAGCGCCTCGGCGCCGGAAGCTGCCTCGTCGAACAGTCCGGCCTGCTCTTGCGGGATGCCGCGCAATTCGCCCCAGCTGTAGGCGAAGAAGCGCAGCGGCCGCTTGGCGGTGATGCGGGGGTCGAGCTGGCGCAGGCTGCCGGCGGCGGCGTTGCGCGGATTGACGAAGATCTTTTCGTCTCGCTTGGCCTGCGCCTGGTTCAGTTTTTCGAAATCGGCGCGGTTCATCAGCACTTCGCCGCGCACTTCCAGCACCTTGGGCGCGGGGCCGCTGAGCTGCAGCGGAATGGCCTTGATCGTGCGGATGTTGGAGGTGACGTCCTCGCCGGTCTGGCCGTCGCCGCGCGTGGCGGCCTGCACCAGGCGGCCGTCCTCGTAGCGCAGGCTGATCGCCAGGCCGTCGAGCTTGAGTTCACAGAAATAGTCGGCTTCTTCGGCCGGGCCCAGGAGGCCCGCGCCGCGCAGCGTGTCGGTCACGCGGCGGTCGAAGGCTTCCACGTCCTCGGCCTCGAAGGCATTGCCC
>NZ_JAGTJY010000146.1:0-872 GCF_018195695.1 Achromobacter sp. Marseille-Q0513
TCTTCATTGACATTTCTTTTCGATTATATTTGTTCACTCTTTTTAACTCTACACTTTCATATCCTCTCATCATTTTGTCATTTTTTTTTTTTAATCATCCGGCGCAGATTTGTATAAGCTACAGGCCGGGGGCAGCGTGACCGACGGCAAGGCCAGTTCGATCTCGACGGGATAGCCGCCCTGTTCGTGCATGGCCGCCATGTCTTCCAGCGTGCTGGCCAATGACCTCGCCAGCTCGTCGGGCAGGCCGGTACCGCCCTCGCCGCGCAGCACGTCCACGGCGCCGAGGATGGCGATGCTGGAGACGGCGGCCTGGCGCAGCGCGGCCACGTCGGCGCGGGTCGAACTGCCCTCCAGCGCGGACAGCTTCAACCAGGTCAGGATCTGCTTGTTGCCTTCGCGCAAGGCCAGCGCGAAGGCGGGCGCGCTGGCCGCGTCGCCGCTCAGCAGCTTCGCGGCGAGCCGCAGCCGGCGCGCCAGCCGATCACAGGCCAGACGCCGTGGCGAAGGCGCCAGCAGCAGGCCGGCGACGATGGCCGCGCCGGCCGGGATGGCCACCAGCAGCCACGCATACAGCAGCATGCGGGTGCTGGCCTCGCCGATCGGCACGCGGCCCATCTGGTCCAGCCCGAAGCCGACGATCATCGCCAGGATGGCGCCGATGGGCCGCAGCTTGCTGGCCGAGGCCAGGAACAGGAAGCCCGCCGACAGCAGCGCCATGGCCGAGACGCGCAGGATGGGATAGTCGATGCTGGCGGTGGTGACCAGCAGGATCACGCCCAGGATCACCGAGACCAGCAGCAGCATCACGGCGGGCAGGATGGCGCTGAGCACGCGGGCCGGACGGGGCAGGAAGAAGGCGATGGAGAACG
>NZ_JAGTJY010000146.1:882-15868 GCF_018195695.1 Achromobacter sp. Marseille-Q0513
CCCGCGTCTCGCTCGCCGCCGGCGACGTGGGCGCGGCGGGGGGCGCACCGGGTGGCGGCGCCCGCTCTGGGACGCGCCGCCCCGGCGGCGCGGTCCCCCGCGCCCGGGCGCCCGGGCGCGGCGGCGGCGGCGGTCCGCGGGGGGCGTGGGGAGGGCGGGGGGGGGGCCGGTAGTCGGGGGGGTGCGGTGGGGGGGCGCCCGGGCGCGGGAAGCCGGGCCTAGCGGCAGGCCGGTCCATGGCGGATCTCGACCACGGCGCTGGCGCCCATGCGCACCAGCTGCGCCGGCGGTTCCTCGAGTTCGACGCGGACCGGGAAGCGCTGCGCCACGCGCACCCAGTTCACCGAGCGCTGCACCAGCGGCAGCGAATGCGGCAGGTTGACGCGGTCGCCGTCGAGCACGCCGGCGCCGATGCCAACGACCTTGCCGCGCATGGCCTGGCCTCGGTCGATCATGGAATAGACCGTGGCGCAGTCGCCGATGGCGATCTGCGCCAGGTCCGTCTCGCGGAAGTTGGCGACGGCGAACCATTCATCCGACGCCACCAGCGTGAAGAGGGACTGGCTGGGCGCGACGGTCTCGCCGGTCAGCACCGACAGCCCGGTCACGTAGCCATCGTGGGGGGCGCGCACCACGGTTTGTTCCAGCGAGTGGCGGGCGCGCGCCAGGGCGGCCTCGCGGGCCTGCACGGCGGCCTGCGCCTCGGCCTCGTCGCCGATGGTGCTGGCGGCCGCCGCCTGCTGTTGCTGGGCCTGTTTCAGCGATACCTCGGCGTCGCGCAGCGTGACCTGGGACTGGTCGTATTGCTGCGTCGGGATGTAGCCCTGCGCCGCCAGCGGCGCCAGCCGCTTGACGGTGCGCGCGGCCAGCGCGTGGTTGGCCTCGGCGCGGCGCAGTTGCTCGTCGGCGATGGCGGAATTGGCGCGTTCCGAGATCAGCATGCGGCGGCGCGATTCCAGCGAGGCGCGCGCCATGGCGAGGTCGGCCTCGGCCTGCTGCACGGTCAGGCGGTAGGGTTCGGGGTCGATCTCCAGCAGCACGTCGCCCTTGGCGACGCGCTGGTTCTCCTTGACCGGCAGGCCGACCAGGCGGCCGCCGACGGGCGTGGCGATGTGGACCAGGTCGGCGTCGATGCCGGCGCTGTCGGTGGCGGGGTAGTTCGCACTGCGGTGCCAGGCGTAGGCCAGCGCGGCCACGCCCAGCGCGATGATGGCCAGCGCGATCAGGCGGCCGAGGGCGGGAGTCTTGCGCGTGCCGGCGAGTTTCATGGGGTCACCTCGTCGCCAGCGTCCAGAACAGGACGGCCACGACCATGCCGATGGCGCAGCACACGGACAGTTGCAGGGGCAGCTTGCCGTTCCAGGCCTTGGCCACGAACAGCCGGTGCGCGACCAGGGCAGCGACGATGCCGATCAGGCCGGCCAGCAGCCAGCGGGGGAAGTAGGCGCCGAAGATCACATAGGACGGCGCGCCGCCCGGGCCGCAGCCTTGCAGGACCAGGAGCGCCGCCGTGACGGCGGCGGCTCGGAAAAGAGGCAGTAATTTCGGCATGGCGTGTTGGCCGGATCGCCTGTGTCGGACTACAGCTGACCAGAGTATCACCGCCATGTCGCGCCGCGCTCCGGAGTTACCCCAGCCTTGACATTTATTGTCGCGGAGTCCCGCCAGCGCGCGGACAAGCGGCGCGGCGAGGCGGCCACGTGGCCCGCCCGCCGCCGCGCCGCCTGGACTACTCGATCGCCACCAGCTCCGCGCCTTCCGTGACCTGGTCGCCGATGGCGTAGAACACCTCGGCGACCTTGCCGTCGGCCGGCGCCGAGATGGTGTGCTCCATCTTCATGGCTTCCATGACCAGCAGCGGCTGGCCCTTCTCGACCGTGTCGCCGGCCTTGACGGCGATGGAGATGATCTTGCCCGGCATGGGCGCGGTCAGGCCGCCGCCGTGCTCGCCCTGCGTGTCCTGCGAGTGCGCCAGCGGATCGTACAGTTCCAGCGCGTGCGAGCCGGCGTCGGTGAAGACGTAGGCGCGGTCGGCGTGCAGCGCCACGGTGCCGGCGCTTTCATGGCCGCCCAGCGTGACGCGCAGGCCAAAGGCGCCGCCGGCGTTGGCCTGCGCGCGCCACAGGAACGGTTGCGGGCCGTCGCCGGCGTCCAGGGTCCAGTCCTTGCCGTGGCGGGCGATGGCGACGCGGCGCGTTTCGCCGTTGTCCACCCATTGCAGTTCGCGGCGGTACTGGCCGCCCAGGCGCCAGCCGTCGCGCGCGGCCCAGGGATCGGCCGAGGCCTGCGTGGTCGCCCCTGGCTGGGCCAGGCCCTGGCGCGCCAGCACGGCGGCGCTGGCCAGCGCCAGCGCGTCGGCGCCGGCCGGTTGCGGCGCGGGCAGCAGGGTTTCGCGCTGGCGCTCGATCAGGCCGGTGTCCAGGTCGGCGGCGGCGAAGGCGCTGTCGCGCATCAGGCGCGACAGGAAGGCGACGTTGGTCTGCACGCCCACGGCCTGCGTCTGCGCCAGCGCCTGCAGCATGCGGGCGCGGGCCTGGTCGCGGTCGGCGCCGCGCACGATCAGCTTGGCGATCATGGGGTCGTAGAACGGCGTGATGGTGTCGCCCATGCGCACGCCGCCGTCCACGCGGATGTCGCCGTTGGCGAAGGCCGTGTGCGCGGGCAGGCCCAGGTAGGCCAGCGTGCCGATGGACGGCAGGAAGCCCTTTTCGGGGTTCTCGGCGTAGATGCGGGCCTCGATGGCGTGGCCTTCGATGCGCAGGTCTTCCTGGCGCGCCGGCAGCGGCTGGCCGGCGGCCACGCGCAGCTGCCATTCGACCAGGTCGTGGCCGGTGATCATCTCGGTGACCGGATGCTCGACCTGCAGGCGCGTGTTCATTTCCATGAAGTAGAAGCGGCCGTCGGGCTCGGCGATGAATTCCACCGTGCCGGCGCCCACATAGCCCACCGCGCGCGCGGCGGCCACGGCGGCCTCGCCCATGGCGCGGCGGCGTTCCTCGGTCATGCCGGGCGCGGGCGCTTCCTCGATGACCTTCTGGTGGCGGCGCTGCACCGAGCAGTCGCGCTCGAACAGGTAGACGCAATTGCCCTGCGTGTCGGCGAAGACCTGGATCTCTATATGGCGCGGCTTCTGCAGGTAGCGCTCGATCAGCACGCGGTCGTCGCCGAAGCTGGAGGCGGCCTCGCGCTGGCAGGAGGCCAGCGCGTCGAGGAAGGCGCCGGACGATTCGACCACGCGCATGCCCTTGCCGCCGCCGCCGGCGCTGGCCTTGATCAGCACCGGATAGCCGATGGCGTCGGCCTGCGTCTTGAGGAACTGCGGATCCTGGTTGTCGCCGTGGTAGCCGGGCACCAGCGGCACGCCGGCTTTTTCCATCAGCGACTTGGCGGCGGACTTGCTGCCCATGGCGGCGATGGCCGAGGCCGGCGGGCCGACGAAGGCGATGCCGGCGTCGGTGGCGGCCTGGGCGAAGGCTTCGTTTTCCGACAGGAAGCCGTAGCCGGGGTGGATGGCCTGCGCGCCGGTGTCGCGCGCGGCCTGCAGGATGGCGTCGGCGCGCAGGTAGCTGGCGCGCGGCTCGGGGCCGCCGATGTGCACGGCCACGTCGCAGGCGGCGACGTGGCGCGCGTTGGCGTCGGCATCGGAATACACCGCGACGGTGCGGATGCCCAGGCGGCGGGCGGTGGCGGCCACGCGGCAGGCGATTTCGCCGCGGTTGGCAATCAGCAAAGTATCGAACATGGAGTTCATCCAGGCGGGATTGTTCTGGGGCTGCGCGAGGGACGGCTGCGCCGCCCTACATCCGGAATACGCCGAAGCGCGTGTCTTCGATCGGGGCGTTGAGCGCGGCCGACAGCGCCAGGCCCAGCACGCGGCGCGTGTCGGCCGGGGCGATGATGCCGTCGTCCCACAGGCGCGCGGTGGCGTAGTACGGATGGCCTTCGCGTTCGTACTGCTCGCGGATGGGCGTCTTGAACGCGTCTTCCTCGGCCGCCGGCCAGCTGCCGCCGCGCGCCTCGATACCGTCGCGCTTGACGGTGGCCAGCACGCTGGCGGCCTGCTCGCCGCCCATGACCGAGATGCGCGCGTTGGGCCACATGAACAGCATGCGCGGCGAATAGGCGCGGCCGCACATGCCGTAGTTGCCGGCGCCGAACGAGCCGCCGATCAGCACGGTGAACTTGGGCACGGCGGCGGTGGCCACGGCCGTCACCATCTTGGCGCCGTGACGCGCGATGCCTTCGTTCTCGTACTTGCGGCCGACCATGAAGCCGGTGATGTTCTGCAGGAACACCAGCGGGATCTTGCGCTGCGCGCACAGCTCGATGAAGTGCGCGCCCTTCTGCGCCGATTCCGAGAACAGGATGCCGTTGTTGGCCACGATGCCCACCGGCATGCCCTGGATGTGGGCAAAGCCCGTGACCAGCGTGGGGCCGAAGCGGGCCTTGAACTCGTCGAATTCCGAGCCGTCGACGATGCGCGCGATGACCTCGCGCACGTCATAGGGCTTGCGGGTGTCGGCCGGAATGATGCCGTTCAGTTCGGACGGGTCGTAGCGCGGTTCGCGCACGGGCTGCAGCGCCAGTGGCTGCGGTTTTTGCAGGTTCAGCCGCGCGACGGCGTTGCGCGCCAGTTGCAGCGCGTGCATGTCGTTGGCGGCCAGGTGATCGACCACGCCGGACAGGCGCGTGTGCACGTCGCCGCCGCCCAGGTCCTCGGCGCTGACTTCCTCGCCGGTGGCGGCCTTCACGAGCGGCGGGCCGCCCAGGAAGATGGTGCCCTGGTTCTTGACGATGATGGACTCGTCGCTCATGGCGGGCACGTAGGCGCCGCCGGCGGTGCAGGACCCCATCACCACCGCGATCTGCGCGATGCCCTGGGCCGACATGGTGGCCTGGTTGTAGAAGATGCGGCCGAAGTGGTCGCGGTCGGGGAAGACCTCGTCCTGGCGCGGCAGGTTGGCGCCGCCGGAGTCGACCAGGTAAACGCAGGGCAGGCGGTTCTGCGCGGCGATCTCCTGCGCGCGCAGGTGCTTCTTGACCGTCAGCGGGTAGTAGGTGCCGCCCTTGACCGTGGCGTCGTTGCACACGATCACGCATTCCGTGCCCGACACGCGGCCGATGCCGGTGATGACGCCGGCGCCCGGCGCCTCGCCTTCATACATGCCGTGCGCCGCCATTGGCGACAGTTCCAGGAAGGGGCTGCCCGGATCGATCAGCTGTTCGACGCGGTCGCGCGGCAGCAGCTTGCCGCGCGCCACGTGCTTGGCGCGCGCGGCCTCGTTGCCGCCCAGCGCGGTCTGCGCCAGCTGCTGGTTCAGGTCGTCCAGCTGCGCCTGCATGGCGCGGGCGTTGTCGGTGTAGTCCTGCGATCGCGTATTGATGCGGGATTCGATGATGGGCATGGGGTTCCACCCGTCCTGCTGGTTGGGATTTGAAGGCGCTCGGGGAGCGGTTTGTCTCGCCGCCCGGTGGTCCGGGCATGGTTGTCGGTATCGCGTGGCATTGCTGCCTGGGACTGCGCGGATATCGTTGCGCCTCTGCGGGCCGTGGCGGCAGCAGGCGCAGCGGCATCCGTTTCCGGGACGGGCGGGTAGCCCGCCCCGGAAAGCGGAGCGGGGTGCGGGATCAGACCATCTCGATGGCCATCGCCACGGCTTCGCCGCCGCCGATGCACAGCGTGGCCACGCCGCGCTTGCCGCCGGTCTTGCGCAGCGCGCCGACCAGGGTGGCCATCAGGCGGGCGCCCGAGGCGCCGATCGGGTGGCCCAGGGCGGTGGCGCCGCCGTGGACGTTGACCTTGTCATGCGGGAGCTTGAAGTCGGTCATGGCGGCCATGGTGACCACGGCGAAGGCTTCGTTGATCTCGTACAGGTCCACGTCCTCGGCCTTCCAGCCGGTCTTGGCGAACAGGTTCTTCAGCGCGCCGACGGGGGCGGTGGTGAACCAGTTCGGTTCCTGCGAGTGCTGGCTGTGGGCCACGATGCGGGCCAGCGGCTTGACGCCGAGTTTTTCGGCGGTGGACGCGCGCATCAGAACCATGGCGGCGGCGCCGTCGGAGATCGACGAGGAGTTGGCGGCGGTGACGGTGCCGTCCTTCTTGAAGGCGGGCTTCAGGGTGGGGATCTTTTCCGGCATGGCCTTGGTGGGGGCCTCGTCGGTGTCGATCACGGTGTCGCCCTTGCGGCCGGCCACGGTGACGGGGGCGATTTCCCACTTGAAGCTGCCGTCTTCCGAGGCGGCGCGGGCGCGGCGCAGCGATTCCAGCGAGAAGGCGTCCTGCTGCTCGCGCGTGAAGGAATACTTGGACGCGCAGTCCTCGGCGAACACGCCCATGGCCTTGCCCTTGTCGTAGGCGTCTTCCAGGCCGTCCAGCGCCATGTGGTCGTACACGGTGCTGTGGCCGTAGCGGTAGCCCTGGCGGCCCTTGAGCATCAGGTAGGGGGCGTTGCTCATGCTTTCCTGGCCGCCGGCCACCACGATGGTGGCGCTGCCCGAGGCCAGCAGGTCGTGGCCGAACATGGCGGCCTTCAGGCCCGAACCGCAGACCTTGTGGATGGTGGTGCAAGCCACGCCCAGCGGCAGGCCCGCGCCCAGCGCGGCCTGGCGGGCGGGCGCCTGGCCCTGGCCGGCCTGCAGCACGTTGCCCATGATGACTTCGTCGACCTGTTCGGGCTTGATGCCGGCGCGTTCGACGGCCGCCTTGATGGCGACCGAGCCGAGTTCGTGCGCGGCCAGGCCGGACAGGCTGCCCAGCATGCCGCCCATGGGCGTGCGGGCGACGGAAACGATAACGATGGGATCTGACATGGCTAGCTCCTGTGAGGTTCTGGTCAGCTCGGGGTTTGCGAGGCTGCGCCCGCCGCCGCGTGGATGTCCGCGGCGTGTCGGGGGCGCAGTCGCCTGTCTGTATCGTAAGGGAAAAATTCCTCGATCCTGCCTTGCGCCACGTGCGCGCGGCAGGCCTGCCACCATTCCGGTTCGAGCAGCTCGGCGTGGTGGCGCATGAAGGCGGCGCGCACGCGCGCGTCGCCGAGTAGGAATCGTCCGAACTCCTCGGGGAATACGTCGTTCGGGCCGATGGCGTACCAGGGTTCCGACGACAGTTCCGCCTCTTCGTTCGGGGCGGGCGGGATGCGGCGGAAATTCATTTCCGTCATGCGCTGGATTTCGTCGTAGTCATAGAACACGACCCGGCCCAGGCGCGTGACGCCGAAATTCTTGTACAGCATGTCGCCGGGGAAGATGTTGGCCGCGGCCAGCTGCCGGATCGCGTCGCCGTACTCGCGCACCGCCGGCTCCAGCAGCGCGTCGGGCGCCTGCTGCAGGTACAGGTTCAGCGGCGTCATGCGGCGTTCGATGTAGACGTGACGGATGACCACGGTGTCGGCGGTTTCCTCGATCAGGTCGGGCACCAGGCGGCGCAGCTCGTCCAGCAGGGCCGGCGCGAAGCGCGCGCGCGGCAGCGCCACCTGCGAGTATTCCCAGGTGTCGGCCATGCGGCCGACGCGGTCGTGCAGCTTGACCATCTGGTACTTGCGCCGCACGGTGGCGTGGTCCATGCCGTCCTTGTCGATGCGGTCCTTGATCAGCTTGAATACATAGGGATAGGACGGCAGCGTGAACACGCACATCACCATGCCCTTGATGCCGGGCGCGATGTCGAAGGCGTCGCGCGAATGCGCCAGGTGGTGCAGGAAGTCGCGGTAGAACAGCGTCTTGCCCTGCTTCTGCAGGCCGATCATGGTGTACAGCTCGGCCTTGGGCTTGCGCGGCAGCAGCGTGGACAGAAAGTTGACCACGGCGGCCGGCGTTTCCATGTCCACCAGGAAATAGGCGCGCGTGAAGCTGAACAGCGTGCTCAGGTCGTCCGCGCCCAGCAGCAGCGCGTCCAGCGTCACCTGTCCGGCCGGGTTGCGCGTGAGCGCCACGGCGAAGGGGTAGACGGTGGTCTGGTTGATCAGACGGCCGACGATGTAGGCGCCCTTGTTGCGGAAGAACAGCGAGCCCAGCGCATGGATCTGGCAGTCGCTGGCGATGCGCCGGCCGACGTGGCGCGGCAGCTGCGCGCGCAGTTGCTTGACGGCGGCGCGGGCCAGCAGGCGCGTGTCGCGCGGCAGGTCCTCGAACGGCAGCGCCAGCCCGAAGTCGGCCACCATGCGGATCAGGCTTTTCTGCAGGCCGTCGGCCACCGGGTAATAGACCCGGTAGGACGGCATGCTGCTGTCCAGGTAGTCGGTGGCCACCGCCGGGCGCACGAACAGGAAATCGTTGTGGAAGTAGTCGCGGTGCAGGATGCGGCAGGACACCGAGTTGAAGAAGGTCTCGGCGCACTCGGGCTGGCGGTGGTCTGCCAGCAGGCCGACGAATTCCTGCTTCACCTGCTGCCAGAACGCGGTCTGCGCCTGGTCCAGCGCGGCGGGCGCGCCGCCGTCCGGGCCGTTGCCGCCATTCGTGGCGGGCTTGCCGTTGGTTGCGCCGCCGGCGCCATTCGCGGCGGATTTGCCGTTGGCCGCGTCCGCGCCGTTCAGGGGCACCGCGCCGCCCGGCCGGCCGCGTAGCGCGCCTTCCAGCTGCGCGGTGCATTCGCGCACGCGCATGTCGTAGTACTCGATGCGCTCGCGCGACAGGCGCTGGATGCCGTGCCAGTCGCCCGATTCATACAGCGACTTGGCGCGCTGAGCGCTGTAGCGGAACAGCGCGTAGTGGCGGTCGAAGCCGGCCAGGATGCGCTGGGCGACGTCGCGCGGCGAGGGCCCGGGAACGGGCGCCTGCTCGATGCGCTGGACGTCGGACATGCGGATCATGGCGGCACGCGGGCGGGGCGGTGGATCAGGCCGTTTCGGCGAACAGCTCGCGGCCGATCAGCATGCGGCGGATTTCGCTGGTGCCGGCGCCGATCTCGTAGAGCTTGGCGTCGCGCCACAGGCGGCCCACCGGGTATTCATTGATGTAGCCGTTGCCGCCCAGGATCTGCACGCCCTCGCCCGCCATCCAGGTGGCTTTCTCGGCGGTGTACAGGATCAGCGCGGCGCAGTCCTTGCGCACCTGGCGCACGTGCTCGGCGCCCAGGCGGTCCAGGTTCTTGCCGACCTGGTAGCAGAACGCGCGGCTGGCCTGCAGCGTGGTGTACAGGTCGGCGACCTTGCCCTGGATCAGCTGGAATTCGCCGATGGCCTGGCCGAACTGCTTGCGGTCGTGGATATAGGGCACCACCACGTCCATCACGGCCTGCATGATGCCGACCGGGCCGCCGGACAGCACGGCGCGCTCGTAGTCCAGGCCGCTCATCAGCACCTTGACGCCGCCGTTGACCTGGCCCAGCACGTTTTCCTCGGGGATCTCGCAGTCCTGGAACACCAGCTCGCCGGTGTGGCTGCCGCGCATGCCCAGCTTGTCCAGCTTCTGCGCCACCGAGAAGCCCTTGAAACCCTTTTCCACCAGGAAGGCGGTGATGCCGCGCTGGCGCGCCTCGGGATCGGTCTTGGCGTAGACCACCAGGGTGTCGGCGTCGGGGCCGTTGGTGATCCACATCTTGGTGCCGTTGAGCACGTAGCGGTCGCCCTTCTTGTCGGCGCGCAGCTTCATGCTGACCACGTCGGAGCCGGCGCCCGGCTCGCTCATGGCCAGTGCGCCGACGTGCTCGCCGGAAATCAGCTTGGGCAGGTATCTGGCTTTCTGCGCGGCGGTGCCGTTGCGGTTGATCTGGTTCACGCACAGATTGGAGTGCGCGCCGTAGGACAGGCCGATCGAGGCGCTGGCGCGCGAGATTTCCTCCATCGCCACCATGTGGGCCAGGTAGCCCATGTTGGCGCCGCCGTATTCCTCGCCGACGGTCATGCCCAGCACGCCCAGGTCCCCGAACTTGCGCCACAGATCCATCGGGAACTGGTCGCTGCGGTCGACTTCGGCGGCGCGCGGGGCGATCTCGGCGTTGGCGAAAGTGCGCACCGCATCGCGCAGCATGTCCAGGTCTTCGCCCAGGTCGAAGTTCAGTCCGGGAAGATTCATCGATGTCTCCGTGATAGTAGGTACTTACATGTTCTTGTAGGCGCCAACTACCGCGCCAGATCCGTCGCGTGCTCGCATCATGCGCCGAACCGTCGTCGCCGCGCAATGATGCACCGCAAATATTACGTTTACGTAAACGTAAATTAGATTGGGGTTTTCCCTAGGCAAATGATTGTGTGCCGGTCACGGTGTCTGAGTATTATCGGGCTCCTGTTTTATTTCGAAACATTGCAACGGAGTTGGCGGTGCCCGAACTATCTAACCTGGAAGACATCGTGGCGCTGCGGCGCGATCTGCACGCCCATCCGGAGCTGTGCTACGAAGAGCACCGCACCGCCCAGGTGGTGGCCGACACGCTGCGCGGCTGGGGCATCGAGGTCCATACCGGCATCGCCAAGACCGGCGTGGTCGGCGTGCTGCGCCAGGGCAAGTCGGACCGCGCCATCATGCTGCGCGCCGACATGGACGCCCTGCCGATGCAGGAGGAAAACCAGTTCGAACACCGTTCGCGCCATGACGGCAAGATGCACGGCTGCGGCCACGACGGCCACACCGCCATGCTGCTGGCCGCGGCCCGCCATCTGCAGCAGCACGGCGGCTTCGACGGCACGGTGTACCTGTGCTTCCAGCCGGCCGAGGAAGGCGGCGCTGGCGCCCGCGCCATGATCCAGGACGGGCTGTTCGAGCGCTTCCCCTGCGAGGCCGTGTTCGGCATGCACAACTGGCCAGGCATGGAAGCCGGCACGTTCGGCGTCTGCGCCGGCCCCATGATGGCGGCGGCCAATGGCTTCAAGATCACCGTGCGCGGCAAGGGCGGCCACGCGTCCGCGCCGCAGGACTGCGCCGACCCCGTGCCCGCGCTGTTCGCCATCGGCCAGGCGTTCCAGACCATCCTGACCCGCAGCAAGCGCCCGCTGGACGCGGCCGTGCTGTCGATCACCCAGGTGCAGGCCGGCGGCAGCGTGATCAACGTGATTCCCGACAGCGCCTGGCTGGGCGGTTCGGTGCGCGCCTACAGCGATGAAGTGGTCGGCCTGATCGAGCGCCGCATGCACGAGATCTCCGGCAGCATCGCCGCCGCGCACGGCTGCGAGGCCGAGGTCTATTTCCAGCGCCGCTATCCGGCGCTGGTCAATACCGAGGCCGAGACGGCGTTCTGCCTGGAGGTGGCGCGTGAAGTGGCCGGCGAAGGCCGCGCCCGGATCATCGAGCCGGCCATGGCGTCCGAGGACTTCGCGTTCCTGCTGCAGGCCAAGCCCGGCTGCTACATCTTCCTGGGCAACGGCGACGGCGACCACCGCCATGCCGGCCACGGCCTGGGCCCCTGCATGCTGCACAACGCCAGCTACGACTTCAACGACGCGCTGATCGCGCCGGGCGCGAGCTACTGGGTGCGGCTGGCGCAGCGCTATCTGGCGGCCTGATCCCGTTTCCGAATCCACGGCGGCCGGCGCCTGGCGCGCGGGCCGCCCGACCGATGTCTTACCTCGCTTTTCCCTAGTCTTACCCGCAAGTTGTTCTACCCGGTCTGTCGACCGGCACACGCTTTACTTCAACGCAGTGCTACGCAACATCATCAGGAAGATATGAAAAAGAAGACATTGCTGATCAAGGCCGCGGGGGCGGCCCTGGCAATCATGGCAAGCGGCGCAATGGCCCAGGATTGGCCCGCCAAGCCCGTCACGCTGGTCGTGCCCTACACCGCCGGCGGCAGCGCCGACGCGATCGGGCGCCGCCTGGGCGACGTGCTGCGCAAGGAATCGAACATCACCGTCATCGTCGAGAACAAGCCGGGCGCTGGCGCCTCGGTGGGCACCGACGTGGTGGCCCGCGCGCAGCCGGACGGCACCACCCTGCTGCTGGCCTCGACCAGCCCGCTGACGATCTACCCGCATCTGGCCAAGACCAACTACGACCCGCTGAAGGACCTGACGCCGCTGGCCAGCGTGGCCGTCGCTCCGGTCGCGATCGTCGCCACCAAGGCGCTGCCGGTGAAGGACTTCGCCGGCCTGATCGAATTCGCCAAGTCGCGTCCGGACGGCGTGCGCTACGGCACGCCGGGCCAGGGCACCGTGGCCCACATCGGCATGTCGGCGCTGACCGCGCAGACCGGCACCAAGATGCTGCACGTGCCGTATCGCGGCAACAGCCAGGCGCTGACCGATGGCCTGGGCGGCGTGGTCGAGCTGCTGGTGATCAACAGCGACGTGGTGCTGCCGCACGTGGCCAGCGGCGCGCTCAAGCCGCTGGCGGTGATGGCGCCGCAACGCCTGGCCGCCTGGCCCGACGTGCCCACCATGGCCGAACTGAAGCTGCCGCAGCTGCAGTACTACTCGAACTTCGGCGTGTTCGGTCCGGCCAAGCTGTCGCCGGCCGTGGTGCAGTCGGTGCAGGCCGCGCTGGCCAAGGCCACCGCCAGCGCCGACTTCAAGGACTTGCTGGCCAAGTCCTACCTGCAACCGGGCACCGCCGCCGGCGACGCCTTCGTCAAGCAGGTGCAGGACGAGTACGCGAGCAACGCCCGCGTCATCAAGGAAGGCGGCATCAAGGCCGAGTGACGATAGTCGTTCCGTCGGGCCCGCGCTTGCCGCGGGTCCTGGCGGGCCGCAACAGCGTCAGGGCCATCCCGGCGGTCACGATCGCCAGCCCCGCGAGCAGCGGAGCGCCGGGATGCTCGCCCAGCATGACGGCCGCCAGCAAGGTGGCCGAACCCGGCACCAGCGCGGCGAAGGTCGCGCCGGTGGCCGGCCCCAGCAGCCGCACCGACTGGCTGAACAGGAACAGCGCCACCGTCGACACCAGCACGCCCTGGTAGAGGGCCTGCAGCAGGATGTCGGGCCACGGCGCATGCAGCAGCGCCAGGCCCCTGGCCGCCAGATAGGGCGGCGCATAGAGCGCCATCGAGAACACCGACACCACCGCCGTCGCATGCAGGGCCGACGCCGCGCTGCGCCGCGACATCACCGTGTAGGCCGCCCACATCAGCCCGCCCGCCAGGAAGATCGCATAGGCCTGCGGCGGCGTGCGCGACGCGGCGAAGGCCTGCATGCCCGCCAGCGCGATGCCGGCAACGATCAGCGCCAGGCCGGCGGTTTCGCGGGCAGGCGGCAGCGCGCGCGATCCGCAGGCGCTGATGAGGGCCGCGAACACGATCATGCTGCCCGGCGTCACTACCGCGAACTGCTCCACCGGCGCCAGCGCCAGTCCCAGCGACACCACCAGCATGTAGGGCGCGCCGATGCCGGCGACCATCAGCGCGGCGGCCTTCCAGCTCAGTCCCATCAGGCCCCGGCGCAGCAGGTAGGGCAGCAGGATCAGGCCGGCCACCGTGTAGCGGATGAAGGTGATGTCGTAGGCGTCCAGCGCCTGCTGCGTGATGCCCAGCCGCGTGACCACGGGAAAGGCGCCCCAGATCAGCGCCGAGCCCAGGCCGCACAGGATGCCGGCCCAACGGGCGCGGGGGGAGTCGCTGCTGACTTGCATTCAAGGCCTCGCTTTGCCGCCGTAGGGCGCTGGAACCGCCGCGCCGCCATGGCCCGGAAGCGTTTATGATTGACAGTGTTGTCAAGTTTGACAGCTATGTCAAGAATGTAGAGGGAGGCCGTCATGGCGGGAGTCAGGCAGTTCGACGAGGCGAAGGTGCTGGCGGCGGTGCTGGACGTGTTCTGGCGCAAGGGCTGGGAAGCCACGTCCATGGCCGACCTGGCCGAGGCGGCCGAGGTGCAGCGCGGCTCGCTCTATCACGCGTATGGCGGCAAGGAGCCGCTGTTCCTGCTGGCGTTCGATACCTACGCGGCGCGCTTCCAGGACGAGGCGCGCAAGGCCCTGGCCGCGCCGGGCGCGCGCGCCGCACTGGACGGTTTCTACGCGGTGGCCATCCGCAACATGACGTCCGGCCGCCCGTCGCGCGGCTGCCTGACCACCAAGACCGCGACGCAGGCCGAGGCCGTGGGGCCGGTGATCCGCAAGCGCTTGGCGCGGCTGGTGGAGGATCTGCGCCAGCTGGTGCGCGAGGCTCTTTCGACCGAGCCGGCGCGTTCGCAGCTGGCCTTGCCGCCGGAGGACGCGGCCGAGGTGGTGGTGACATTCACGCGCGGCTTGGCGGTGATGGAGCGCATCGAGGGCGACCCCGCGCGCCTGCGCAGGACGGCGGCGGCGCTGGTGACGGGGCTGGTGCGCGAGGACGCTTGAGGCGTAAAGAGGGGCGGGACGGCGTCAGGGCCACCTGGCGCGGCTAGACGCCGGCCCGGGCCTCAAGCCGAACGCGGCCCGAACATGATCACCAGCATGCCGGCCAGGCAAAGCCCCGCGCCGATCCAGTCGCTGGCGACCGGACGCACGCCGTCCGCCAGCCACAGCCACAGCAGCGCCATGCTGATGTACACGCCGCCATAGGCCGCGTAGACACGGCCCGAGGCTTCGGGATGCAGCGTCAGCAGCCAGGCGAACAGCGCCAGGCTGGCCGCGGCGGGCAGCAGCAGCCAGGCGGAATGGCCCTTGCGCAGCCACAGGTACGGCAGATAGCAGCCGATGATCTCGGCCAGCGCCGTCAGGACGAACAGCAGGAAGGTCTGCAGGACCGCCACGGCGCGTTCAGGACTTGTGCGCCAACAGGTCGCTGCATTGGCGTTCCTGTTCCGCGATCTCGTGCAGGGTGTCGTCGATGTCGCGCCGCTGCTGCTCCAGCATGGCGCGGTGCTGCGCGAGCACGCTCTGGTACTGGCGCAGCTGGACGTCGGTGTCGCCGGGGCCGTCGTACATGTCGATCAGGCTGCGGATTTCCGACAGTTGCAGGCCCAGCCGCTTGCCGCGCAGCGCCAGCTTCAGCCGCGTGCGGTCGCGCGGACCGAAGATGCGGTTGCGCCCCTCGCGCGCCGGGCTGACGATCCCCTGGTCTTCATAGAAGCGGATCGTGCGGGGCGTGACGTCGAACTCGCGGGCGAGCTCGGAGATGGTCCAGGTTGACGGGGACATG
>NZ_JAGTJY010000147.1:0-6775 GCF_018195695.1 Achromobacter sp. Marseille-Q0513
GACGACGCGGTCCGGGCCTCGCGCGAAAGCGAGCAACTGGCGCTGGCGCAGTACCGCGCCGGCACGGTCACTTTCCTGAACGTGGCGGCGGCGCAGGCGCTGACGCTGAGCAATGAACGCACGGCGGTGCAGCTGCTCGGCCGCCGCATGGTGGCCAGCGTGGGGTTGATCAAGGCGGTCGGCGGCGGCTGGGACGCGGCTTCCCTGGCCGTGCCCGATGCCCAGGCCATGGCGGCCCCGACTCATGAGTAAGGCGATATGAACAAGGCGGCGATCTCTTCCCATCGACGGCAGGCCGTCGCGGCCGGTGCGCTGGCGCTGGTCTTGCTGGCCGGCGCGGCGGCATGGTGGTGGTGGCGGACCGGCAGCGGCGCGCCGCCGGCCTCGGACGCGGCGCCGGTGCCCGTCGTCACCGCCCGCGTCAGCGACGCGCCGCTGGCGCATTACCTGAGCGGCGTGGGCACGGTGACCGCGGCGGCCAGCGTGACCGTCAAGGCCCGCATCGACGGCCAGCTCGACAGCGTGGGCTACACCGAAGGGCAGGATGTCGCCGCGGGCCAGCTGCTGGCCAGCATCGACCCGCGCGCCCTGCAGGCGCAGCTGGCCCAGGCCCAGGCGCAGAAGGCCAAGGACGCGGCCACGCTGCAGAACGCGCGGCTGGATCTGCAGCGCTACACCGAGCTGCGGCGCGCCGACGCCGCCACCCAGCAGACGCTGGACGCCCAGCGCGCGCTGGTGGCGCAGCTGCAGGCCGCGCTGCAGACCGATGACGCGCAGATCCGCTACGCCCAGGTGCAGCTGGACTACACCCGCATCACGGCGCCGATCGCGGGCCGGGTCGGCGCGCGCCTGGTGGATCCGGGCAACATCGTCCACGCCGCCGATCCGGGCGGGCTGGTGGTGATCAACCAGATCGATCCGATCACCGTGCTGTTTTCCCTGCCCGAGGACGCCGTGCCGGTCATCAACGCGGCCATGGACCAGGGCCGCGCCCTGACGGTGACGGCCTACGCGCGCGAGAGCGGACAGGCGCTGGGCAGCGGCCAGCTGATCCTGCTGAACAACCAGATCGACACCACCACCGGCACGGTGCAGCTCAAGGGCCGCTTCGACAATCCGCGCCACGCGCTCTGGCCCGGCCAGTACGTCAACGTGCACCTGGTGCTGGACCCGGCCGAGGCGGCCCTGTCGGTGCCGGCGGCGGCGGTGCAGCGCGGCGCGTCGGGCACCTATGTCTACGCGGTGGACGCGGACGGCGCGGCGCGGCTGCAGCCGGTGTCGGTCGCGCGCATGCAGGACGGGCTGGCGGTGATATCCAAGGGATTGCAGCCCGGCCAGCGGGTCGTGGTGGACGGCCAGTACAAGCTCAAGCCCGGCAGCGCGGTGCGCGAGCTGGAGCCGGGCAAGGGGAGCGCGCAATGAGCATCTCGGCGACCTTCATCAAGCGGCCCATCGGCACTTCGCTGCTGGCGCTGGCGCTGCTGCTGGTGGGCGTGGCGGCCTGGCCGCTGCTGCCCGTGGCGCCCCTGCCGCAAGTGGATTTTCCGACTATCCAGGTCAGCGCCAACCTGCCGGGCGCCAGTCCGGAGACCATGGCATCCAGCGTGGCCCAGCCGCTGGAGCGGCAGTTCGCGCTGATCGCCGGGCTGTCGCAGATGACGTCGGCCAGCGCCATCGGCCAAACCCAGATCACGTTGCAGTTCGACCTGAACCGCAGCATCGATTCGGCGGCGGTGGACGTGCAGGCGGCCATCAACGCGGCCAGCGGGCAGCTGCCCAACAACCTGCCAAGCCCGCCCACCTTCCGCAAGGTCAATCCGGCCGACGCGCCCATCATGATCATGGCGGTGCAGTCCGACGCGCTGCCGCTGACCCAGGTGAACGACTACGCCGACAACATCCTGGCGCAGCAGATCTCGCAGATCGCCGGGGTGGGGCTGGTCAACATCAACGGCCAGCAGAAGCCGGCCGTGCGCATCCAGGTGGACCCGGAAAAACTGAGCGCCCTGGGCATGAGCCTGGAAGACGTGCGCGGCGTGATCGCGGTGACGTCGGTGAACCAGCCCAAGGGCACCATCGACGGCGCCCGCCAGAGCTACACCACGTATACCAACGACCAGCTGCTGTCGGCCGGGCCGTGGAACGACATGGTGGTGGCCTACCGCAACGGCGCGCCGGTGCGCATCCGCGACATCGGCCGGGCGGTCGACGGGCCGGAGAACACCAAGCTGGCCGGCTGGGCCTATGCCGGGCCGGCCTCGCCGCCGGACAACACCATCACCAACGGCCGTTCCATCGTGTTGACGGTCAGCAAGCAGCCCGGCGCCAACGTGATCGAGACCGTCGACAGCATCCGCGCCGCGCTGCCCAGGCTGGAAGCGTCGATCCCGCCCTCGGTGCACGTGAACATCATCATGGACCGCACCCAGACCATCCGCGCCTCGGTGCGCGACGTGGAGTTCACGCTGGCGCTGACGATCGCGCTGGTGGTGCTGGTGATCTTCCTGTTCCTGCGCAACGTCGCCGCCACGGTGATTCCCTGCGTGACCGTGCCGCTGGCGCTGACCGGCACGGCCGCCGCCATGTACCTGGTCGGCTTCAGCCTGGACAACCTGTCGCTGATGGCGCTGACCATCGCCGTGGGCTTCGTGGTGGACGACGCCATCGTCATGCTGGAGAACATCTATCGCCACGTCGAAGAAGGCATGCCGCCGCTGGAGGCCGCCTACAAGGGCGCGGGCGAGATCAGCTTCACCATCGTGTCGATTTCCGTCTCGCTGGTGGCGGTGTTCATTCCGCTGCTGCTGATGGGTGGCATCGTGGGGCGGCTGTTCCGCGAGTTCGCCGTCACCGTGACGCTGGCCATCGCCGTGTCGGTGCTGGTGTCGCTGAGCCTGACGCCCATGCTGTGCTCGCGCTACCTGAAGAATCGCCACGGCGAGCGCCACGGCCGGCTGTACCTGTGGTTCGAGCGCGGCTTCGACCTGATGTTGGGCGGGTACGAGCGCGGCCTGAAGGTGGTGCTGCGCCATCAGTTCCTGACCCTGTGCACCTTCCTGGCGACGGTGGCGGCGACCGTGGCGCTGTTCGTGCTGATCCCCAAGGGCTTCTTTCCGCAGCAGGACACCGGCTTCATCTTCGGCTTCGCCGAATCGGCGCAGGATTCCTCGTTCACGCTGATGAACCAGCGCATGATCCAGCTGGCCGACGTGGTGCGCCAGGATCCGGACATCGCCAGCTTCGGCTTCAGCGGCAACCCCAGCACCTACAACACCGGCACCTTCTTCATCGGCCTGAAGCCCAAGGACAAGGGGCGCACGGCCTCGGCCGACCAGGTCATCGCCCGGCTGCGGCCCAAGTTGGCGCAAGTGGGCGGCGTGACGCTGTTCATGCAGGCCGGGCAGGACATCAACGTGGGCGGCCGGCTGTCGCGCACCCAGTACCAGTACACGCTGACCGACTCCAACCTGGACGAGCTCAACGTCTGGGCGCCGCGCATGCTGGCGCGGCTGCGCCAGTTGCCGGAGCTGACCGACGTGGCCTCCGACCAGCAGAACCAGGCCGCCACCGCCACGCTGACCATAGACCGGGCGCGGGCCTCGTCCTTCGGCATCTCGCCCGCGCTGATCGACGCCACCATCTACGACGCCATCGGCCAGCGCCAGGTGGCGCAGTACTACACGCAGATCAACAGCTACCACGTGGTGCTGGAGGTCACGCCCGCCCTGCAACAGGACCCGGACCTGTTCTCGCGGCTGTACCTGACCTCGCCGCTGACCGGCCAGCAGGTGCCGCTGTCGACCTTCGTCAAGCTGGACACCAGCAAGACCGCCTATCTGTCGATCAGCCACCAGGGCCAGTTTCCCGCCGTGACGCTGTCGTTCAACCTGGCGCCCGGCGCCTCGCTGGGCCAGGCGGTGCAGGCCATCACCCAGGCCCAGGCGCAGATGGGGGCGCCGGCCAGCCTGGCGGGCGCGTTCCAGGGCACGGCCAAGGCGTTCGGCGATTCGCTGTCCACCCAGCCGTACCTGATCGCCGCCGCGCTGGTCGCCGTGTACATCGTGCTGGGCCTGCTGTACGAAAGCTATATCCATCCGCTGACCATCCTGTCGACGCTGCCCTCGGCCGGCGTGGGAGCGCTGCTGATCCTGATGATGGGCGGCTACGACCTGAGCGTGATCGCGCTGATCGGCATCATCCTGCTGATCGGCATCGTCAAGAAGAACGGCATCATGATGATCGACTTCGCCCTCACGGCCGAGCGCGAGCGCGGCCTGCCGCCGGCCGAGGCCATCTACCAGGCCTGCCTGCTGCGCTTCCGGCCCATCATGATGACCACCATGTGCGCGCTGCTCAGCGGCCTGCCGCTGATGCTCAGCCACGGCCAGGGCTCGGAGCTGCGCCGGCCGCTGGGCTACGCCATGGTGGGCGGGCTGCTGGTATCGCAGGCGCTGACCCTGTTCACCACGCCCGTGGTGTACCTGTACCTGGACCGCGCCCACTACTGGTACATGCGGCGCAAGGCGGCGCGGGCCGAGCGCCGGGCCGCCCAGGCGGCGGAAGTTGAGCCAAAATAGCGCTGATCGCGTCCCGTGGGGTGTGCATGAAGATCCTGATAGTCGAAGACGAGCTGAAGACGGCGGATTACCTGCGCAAGGGCCTGGGCGAGCAGGGCTGCGTGGTCGACGTGGCCCACAACGGCATCGACGGCCGGCACCTGGCGCTGGAGCACGACTACGACGTGATCGTGCTGGACGCCATGCTGCCGGGCCTGGACGGCTTCGCCGTGCTGCGCGCGCTGCGCGAGGTGCGGCAGACGCCGGTCATCATGCTGACCGCGCGCGACGGCGTCGAGGACCGCATCCGCGGCCTGCACGATGGCGCCGATGACTACCTGGTCAAGCCCTTTTCCTTCCTGGAGCTGCTGGCGCGCCTGCAGGCGCTGACCCGGCGCGGCCGGGCCCAGGAGCCGGTGCAGCTGCGCATCGGCGATCTGCAGATCGACCTGATCAGCCGCAAGGCCTGGCGCGCCGGGCAGCGGCTGGACCTGACCGCCAAGGAATTCGCCCTGCTGGCCGTGCTGGCGCGGCGCCAGGGCGAGATCCTGTCCAAGACCGCCATCGCCGAACTGGTCTGGGACATGAATTTCGACAGCAACGTCAACGTGGTGGAGGTGGCGATCAAGCGCCTGCGCGCCAAGGTGGACGCGCCGTTCGGCCGCCGCCTGCTGCATACCATCCGCGGCATGGGCTACGTGCTCGAGCTGCGCGACGACGAGTGCGCCGCATGAGCTTCTCGATCCGGTCGCGGCTGGCGGTTCTGTTCGCGGCGGCGGCGGCGGCCATCTTCCTGCTGACCGGCATCGCCTTCTATCGCGTGCTGGACGGGCAGTTCGACCGGTTGCAGCGCGACGCGCTCCGGACCATGGCGCAGGACGTCAGCTATTCGCTGGTGCGCAGCGGCGAGCCGGAGCGCTGGGGCCGCTTCAAGCTCAAGCTCGACACGCTGACGCCGGCCGACGGCGCGCTGCGCTTCTGGGTGCTGTCGGACGATCCTGCCTATGAATACGGTAGCGGCCTGGCCGATATCAGCAGCCTGGAACGGCATGCCGACGGCTATGGCGAGATCGTGCTGCCGGACCGCGCCTACCCGCTGCGCACCCTCACGCTGACGATCGACGCCTACCAGCAGCGGCCGGCGGTGCGGCTGATCGTGGCGATGGATTCCGCGCCCTACGCGCACACGCGCGGCACCCTGATGTGGGCGCTGGCGGGGCTGGCCCTGGCCGCCGTGCTGCTGGCGGCGCTGCTGGGCCACTGGCTGGCGCGGCTGGGGCTGCGGCCCCTGCAGCGCCTGTCCGGACAGGCGCGGGCGCTGCGCCCCAGCGCGCTGTCGCAGCGGCTGAACATGGCGGCGCTGCCGGTCGAGCTGGAAGACCTGGCCGCCTCCTTCAACGGCGCGCTGGAACGGCTCGAAGGCGCGTACAACCAGCTCGAAGCCTTCAACGCCGACGTGGCGCACGAGCTGCGCACCCCGCTGACCAACCTGATCGGCCAGACCCAGGTGGCGCTGGCCCGGCCGCGCAACGCGGGCGACCTGCAGGAAGTGCTGCAATCCAACCTGGAAGAGCTGGACCGCCTGCGCGCCATGGTCAACGACATGCTGTTCCTGGCGCGTGCCGACCAGGGCGAGGCGGCCACCGGACGCATCCATGCGGTGCTGGCCGACGAGGTGGCCAAGACCGTGGAGTTCTTCGAGTTCCTGCTCGACGAGGCCGGCATGCGCGTGGCCATCGAGGGCGACCGCGAGGCCGGCGCGCTGATCGACACGGCGCTGTTCCGGCGCGCGGTGACCAATCT
Organism: Achromobacter sp. Marseille-Q0513; assembly: GCF_018195695.1. Taxonomy (NCBI): domain Bacteria; kingdom Pseudomonadati; phylum Pseudomonadota; class Betaproteobacteria; order Burkholderiales; family Alcaligenaceae; genus Achromobacter; species Achromobacter sp. Marseille-Q0513. The sequence goes on from NZ_JAGTJY010000147.1 coordinate 6,360, forward strand.
GCTGCAGAACGCCATCCAGTATTCGCCGCCGGGCTCGCTCATCACCGTGACCGTGCGGCGGCAGGCGGGCGGGGTCGAAGTGGCGGTCGGCAATCCCGGCCCGGGCATCGCGCCGGAACATCTGCCGCATCTGTTCCAGCGCTTCTACCGCGCCGACGCTGCCCGTCGCGGCGACGGGCAGGGCAGCCACGGGCTGGGCCTGGCCATCGTCAAGGCGGTGGCGGCGATGCACGGCGGCACGGGGGCGGCCCGCCGCGGCGGCGGGGGGGCCCGGGGGGGCGGGCCCCCCCGGCGGCGGGGCCCCCCCCCCCCCGCGCGGGCCAGGGTGGCTGGGCGCCGGCGGCGTTTACCGGGCCACGGCCCGCGTCGGCGACACGGGCCAGGTACCGTGCCGAGCCCCGCCCCCGCACCGGTGT
>NZ_JAGTJY010000147.1:6785-15830 GCF_018195695.1 Achromobacter sp. Marseille-Q0513
GTGTCGGCCAGCAGCGGCGGCGGCGTGACCCGGGTGGCCTTCAGCGTCGGCGCGCCGCCGGCGCGCTAGCGTTCACTGCCGGTGGCGGCGCGAACAGCGCCGCCAGCCCCAGTCCTCGGATGAGGTCGGCGGTGGCCGAGGCCAGCCGCGTGGCGGGCCGGTGCCTGGCGCTGGCCAGCACCAGGTTGTTGGTGATGCGCGGCGCCTCGATCTCGCACAGCGACAGCGTGTGCTCGGCGGCCGGACCCACGACGGCCGAGCGCGGCAGGATGGCGTAGGCGTCGCCCTGCGCGGCCAGTTCCACGATGGTCTGCACCGCGTCCACCTCGGCCGCCACCGTCAGCCGCAGGCCCTGCGCGCGGCAACTGCTTTCCACCAGCGTGCGGATGGCGTTGGGCAGGCTGGGCAGCACCAGCGGATAGCGCGGCAGCTCGGCCACGCGCACGCGCGGCGGCAGCGGCGGCTGGCGGCCGGCCGCCGCCACCAGCACCAGGTCTTCCCGGAACAGCGATTCATAGGCCAGCTGGGGCGAGGGCGCGGGATCGTAGAGCAGGGCCAGGTCGACCCGGCCCGCCAGCAGCCATTCGCGCACCTGCGCGCTCAGGCCCTCGGCGACGGCGATCGAGGCGTCGGGGAAGCCGCGCCGGAACGCCTGCACCAGCGGCGGCGTCAGCACCCGGGCGATGCGCGGCGGCAGGCCCACCGACACCTTGCCGGCGGGCGTCTCGCGCAGGCTGCGCAGGTCTTCCCGGGCGCGCTCGGCCAGGGCCAGCAGGGCGCGGGCATGCTCCACGAAGCGCAGGCCCGCCTCGGTGGGTTCCACGCCCCGGCCATTGCGGTAGAGCAGATGCTGGCCCAGTTCCTGTTCCAGCAGGCGCACCTGCCGGCTCAGGGTGGGCTGGGCCACGTCCAGCATCTCGGCCGCGCGCGAGAAGCTGCGGCGCTCGGCGACGCGCAGGAAATATTCGATCTGCTTGAGGTCCATGAGACGGGCGGGGCGGGGGAGGCGCCGGGACGAGAGTCCAGGATATTTATATTTTCTATATCTGAAATGAAAGATATAGCATTGTTCGGCAAGCCGCAATCCATGACCATGGCGCTTTCCCCGCAGGATCGTCCCGTGTCCGATTGCCGTCCGCCGCTCGCGTCTCCGTCCCGTCCCCGCTACGCCCTGCCGCCGGGCGCCTGCGATACCCATTGCCATGTGTTCGGGCCGGCCGACGTGTTCCCGTATGCCGAGGGCCGTTCCTACACGCCGCCCGACGCGCCGCAGTCCCGGCTGGCCGCGCTGCACGCGCACCTGGGCATCCGCCGCGCGGTGGTGGTGCAGGCCAATTGCCACGGCGGCGACCATGCCGCGCTGCTGGACGCGCTGGCCCGCAGCGAGGGCCGCTATCGCGGCGTGGCGCTGCTGGGGGCGGATGCCACTCCTGCTTCGGTGCGCGCGCTGCACGAGGCCGGCGTGCGCGCGGCCCGTTTCAACTTCGTGCCCCACCTGGGCGGCGCGCCGGATCCCGCCGTCTTCGACCATGTGGTCGGCCTGATCGCGCCGCTGGGCTGGCACCTGTGCCTGCACCTGGACGGCGCCCAGCTGCCCGGCCTGCTGCCGCGCCTGCGCGCGCTGCCGCTGCCCTTCGTGATCGATCACATGGGCCGGGTGCGCGCCGCCGACGGGCTGGACGCGCCGGCCGTCCGCGCGCTGCTGGGCCTGGCGGACTTGCCCGGCGCCTGGGTGAAGGTGTCGGGCCTGGACCGCATCGGCGCGGGCCGGCGACCGTTCGCCGAGGGCATCCCTTTCGTGCGGGCGCTGGTGGAGGCCATGCCCGAGCGCACCTTGTGGGGCACCGACTGGCCACACCCGAACGTGCGCGGCGACATGCCGGACGACGGCGAGCTGTGCGACGCCTTCTTCCTGGCCTGTCCGGAAGACGATGCGCGTCGCCAGGTGCTGGTCCACAACCCGGCGCGGCTGTACGGATTTCCCTGAGCCCAGCGCCGCGGGCCCCGCCGGGCCGCGCGGCGACGACCCTATTCGATTCCAAAGGAGACAAGCATGTTGAAGAAACTATTCTGCGCCGCCCTGCTGGGGCTGGCCGCCGCCGGCGCGGCCCGCGCCGAGGCGCCCGTGCGGCTGATCATCGCCTTCCCGCCGGGCGGCCCGGTGGACCTGGTGGGCCGCGTGCTGGCCGAGCAGCTGGGCAAGGAGCTCAAGCAGCAGGTGATCGTGGAGAACAAGGCCGGCGCCAATGGCAACATCGCCGCGGCCTACGTGGCCAAGGCGCCCGCCGACGGCTCGGTGCTGTTCCTGACCAGCGTCGGCGCCGTGTCCATCAGCCCGGCGCTGTACAAGGACCTGCCCTACGATCCGGCGCGCGACTTCGCGCCGGTCTCGCGCGTGGTCAACAACGCCACCGTGTTCGTGGTCAACCCAGCCAACCCGGCCACGGACGCGGCCGATTTCGTCAAGCGCTCGCAGGCCGACTCGCAGCCGGTGGCGGTGGGCTCGTCCGGCATCGGCAGCATTCCGCACCTGACGCTGGAGATGTTCGCCGACGCCAGCCGCGCCAAGGTCATGCATGTGCCCTACAAGGGCGCGGCGCCGGTGATCAACGACGTGATGGGCAACCAGGTGGCGGGCTTCTTCGGCGACGTGCCGGGCCTGATCGGGCATATCCAGGGCGGCAAGCTCAAGGCGCTGGGCATCGCCGCGCCGTCGCGCCATCCGCTGCTGCCGGACGTCAAGACGCTGGCCGAGCAGGGCATCGCCGGCGTGGAGTCCAACAACTGGTACGGGCTGGTGGCGCCGGCCGCCACCCCGGCGGCCACCGTGGACAAGCTCAACCAGGCGGTGCGCGCCGCGCTGGGCAGCGAGGCCGTGCGCGCGCGGCTGGAGAAGTTCGGCGCCCAGGCCGCGCCCAGCTCGCCGCAGGAGTTGGCGGCGCTGATCGCGTCCGACCGCGACAAGTGGACCGCGCTGATCCAGCGCAAGAACATCCGGCCGGAGTGAGCGCCATGGACGCATGCAGAGTGACGCCGGTGGAGCCGGGCGCGCGGCCGGCGCTGGCCGGCCTGGAAGCGCGCATCGCCGCCGCGCGCGGCCGCGTCTCGCCGCTGTACCAGGTGCTGCTGAACAGCCCGGCCGTGACCGAGGGCTGGGAAGCGATGCTGACCGCCATCCGCCAGAAGACGGCGCTGGCGCCGCGCCTGCGCGAGCTGATCATCCTGCGGGTGGCGACGCTGAACGGCGCGCCCTATGAGTTCGAGGCCCATGTGCCGCACGCGCGCCAGGCCGGCATGCCGGACGCGCTGATCGAGCGCCTGCGCGCCGGCCCCGCGCTGGCGGAGCTGGCGGGACTGGGAGGGCCGGAGGGGCTGGCGCCGGGCGAGGCCGAGGCGCTGGCGCTGACCGACGCCATGACGCGCGGCATCGAGGTGCCGGACGCGGTGTTCGCGCCGCTGCGCGCGCTGCACGACGACCAGGCGCTGGTGGAATTGACGGCGACCGTGGCGGCCTACAACATGGTGTCGCGTTTCCTGGTCGCCTGGCGCGTCGGACACTGAGGAATGGGAAAGTGACGGATACCGTATTGCTGCTGTCCCTGGGCGAGCGCATCGATGCGCCGCGCGCCACCGGCATCGCGCAACGGCTGACTGACGGCCTGCCGCAAGTCGAGGTGCGCGCCTACGCGGCGGTCGATGAGGACGAGACCTATCTGTACATCGGCGGCGACGGCGGCGCATTGCCCGAGGTCCGGGCGCGCGTGGCCGAGCAATTGCCCGGCGCGCGGGTGCGCGTGCTGCACCGGACGCTGGACCTGCCCGGCGCGTCCAGCGGGCAGGACGCGCCCTGGCACTACATCGTCGAGACCGATGTGCTGCCCGAGGCCGAGGCCGACCTGAACGCCTGGTACGACCAGGAGCACCTGCCCGGCCTGGCCGCCGTGCCCGGCACCGTGCGCGCGCTGCGCTACGAATGCCGCCACAAGGGGCCGCGCTACCTGGCCTGCTACGACCTGCACACGCGCGAGACCTTCGGCAGCCCGCCGTGGCTGGCGGTGCGGGCCACGGACTGGAGCAGCCGGGTGCGGCCGTCGTTCCGCAACACGCGGCGCACGATGTTCGCCCGGATCCTGTAGGCGGCGCCGGCTGCGGCCATCAAGCATTGGCCGCCGGACAGCAATCCCCAGACAGCAATCACCGGGCGGCAGCCACGGGACGGCAACTACCGGACCGCAAGCACGCAAAAGGGCCGGACACCGCGAGGCGTCCGGCCCTTTGTCGCCGGGGGCGGCGAGCGCCCCGGCGGATACTGTCCGCAGGCTTACTTGAGCTGGCCCAGCAGCAGGAACTCCATCAGCGCCTTCTGCACGTGCATGCGGTTCTCGGCCTCGTCCCAGACCACGCTTTGCGGGCCGTCGATGACGTCGCCGGTGACTTCCTCGCCCCGGTGGGCGGGCAGGCAGTGCATGAACACGGCTTGCGGATCGGCCACGGCCATCATCTCGGCGTCGACGCGCCAGTCGGCGAAGGCGGCGCGGCGCTCTTCGTTCTCGGCCTCATAGCCCATGCTGGTCCAGACGTCGGTGGTCACCAGGTGCGCGCCCTGGCACGCTTGCATGGGATCCTTGAACTGGCGCAGCACCTTGTCGGACGGATTGCCGATGCGCGCCGGTTCCAGCTCGTAGCCGGCCGGGCCGGACACGTGCAGCGTGAAGCCCAGCAGCTCGGCGGCCTGCAGCCAGGTGTAGGCCATGTTGTTGGCGTCGCCCACCCAGGCCACCGTCTTGCCGGCGATGGGGCCGCGGTGCTCGATGTAGGTGAAAATGTCGGCCAGGATCTGGCAGGGGTGGAATTCGTTGGTCAGGCCGTTGATCACCGGCACGCGCGAGTGCGAGGCGAAGCGCTCGATGCGGGTCTGCTCGAACGTGCGGATCATGACGATGTCGACCATGCGCGAGATGACGCGCGCGGTGTCCTCGATGGGCTCGGAGCGGCCCAGCTGGGAGTCGTTGGACGTCAGGTTGATGACCGAGCCGCCCATCTGGTACATGCCGGCCTCGAACGACACGCGGGTGCGCGTGCTGGCCTTTTCGAACACCATCGCCAGCGTGCGGTCGTGCAGCGGCATGTGGGGTTCGTAGCGCTTGAACTTGTCCTTGATGAGGCGCGCGCGGTCCAGCACGTACGCGATCTCGGCGGACGAGAAATCCTTGAACTGGAGAAAGTGCCGCAACGGGCCGTTTTGAGTCGTAGGTGGTGTCATGGTGAGGTCGCAGGTCAAAGTGCCCGGCCGGGCTCGTGGCCCGGCAGGGGTGTTGATGATGTCTTGTCGGCCAGGAAATCCCGGATCAGAGGGACCAGGATCTCGACGATCCGGTCGGCTTCCGCCCGGTTGAGGATCAGGGGCGGCAGCATGCGGATGACGCGGTCGCGCGTGACGTTGATGAGCAGGCCCGCCTCGAGCGCGCGCAGCGCCAGCGCGCCGCAGGGCCGGGCCAGCTCGATGCCCAGCATCAGGCCGCGTCCGCGGATCTCGCTCACGCCGGGCGTGCCGGCCAGCGCGGCGGCCAGCGATTCGCGCAGGTGCGCGCCCACCGTGTGGGCGTTGTCGAGCAGGTTTTCGGATTCGATGGCGTCCAGCACCGCCAGCCCGGCCGCGCAGGCCAGCGGGCCGCCGCCGAAGGTGGTGCCGTGGCTGCCGGGCGTCAGCACGCCGGCGGCGGGGCCGGCCGCCAGCATGGCGCCGATGGGTACGCCGCCCGCCAGGCCCTTGGCCAGCGTCATCACGTCGGGCCGGATGCCGGCCCATTGGTGCGCGAACCACTTGCCGCTGCGGCCGATGCCGGACTGCACTTCGTCGATCATCAGCAGCCAGCCGCGCTCGGTGCAGAGCTGGCGCAGCGCCTGCAGGTAGGCGGCGTCCGACGGCCGGATGCCGCCTTCGCCCTGCAGCGCCTCAAGCAGGACCGCCGCCACGCGCGGCTCGGCGTCGCCGGCGGCGCGCACCGCGTCGATCTGGTTGTACGGCACCTGGATGAAGCCGGAGGGCAGGGGCTCGAAGCCCTTGCGGGCCTTGTCGCTGCCGGTGGCCGCCAGCGTCGCCAGCGTGCGCCCATGCCAGGACGAGTCCATGGTGATGATGTGGGCGTGCTGGTTGCCGCGCTGCCAGGCGTAATAGCGGGCCAGCTTGATGGCGGCCTCGTTGGCCTCGGAGCCGCTGTTGGCGAAGGCCGCTTCCTGCATGCCAGCCAGCGCCGTCAGGCGGGCGGCCAGCTCGGCCTGCTGCGGGATCTCGTAGATGTTGGACGTGTGGATGACGCGCGCGGCCTGTTCGGCGATCGCCGTCACCAGCTTCGGATGCGCGTGGCCCAGGCAGGACACGCCGATGCCCGCCAGCGCGTCCAGGTACTTGCGGCCCTGCGCGTCCCATAGCCATACGCCCTGGCCGTGCGTGAACGCTACCGGCAGGCGGGCGTAGATATTGGCCAGAGGCGAGGGCATCGCGGATTCTCCTGGGGCGGACTCCCATGGGCGGACAGGGCCGGCTTCGCGCCGCTGCCGCGGTGTCGCCGCGGCCTGCCTGTCTGGTTCGCCGGCCTGACGGGCGGAGCCGGTCCGACCACCCGCTGGACAGCTCCGTTTTACGGGGCGTGCAGCCGTTTTAGGGAGGGCAAAGGATCAATCATATACAATTCGCGGCGCAGGACGCATGTTTGATCACGCCGAAGATCCGGCTTTCGTGAAGGGCGTCCTGTAGATGAAGAACTCATGGCAACTCGCGTCAGACAATTCGTAATCCACGGCGTCACCGAAAGCGGCAGCCGATTCCGCCCCAGCGACTGGGCCGAGCGGCTGGCCGGCGTCATGGCCCAGTTCCGGCCGCCCGGCAGCGCCGGCAACCACCTCACCTATTCGCCCTACGTGCTGCCGGTCGTGATCGACGGCGTGCGCGGCATCGTGGTCGACCAGCGCCTGCGTGACCTGGAACCGCTGGCCTACAAGTTCGTGGTCGATTTCGCCCACGACAACAATCTCAAGACCGAAGAGCGCGAGGTCTGACCCCGATTCGGGGCAGGAACCCGGGAGGCGGCTTCAGGTCCGCGCGCCCGGATCGCGCGCAGCCACGAAAAAGCGCCCATCGGGCGCTTTTTCGTTGATGCGGGCGCCGCCCTCAGGAGGGCGGCCCCGCGCTACTTGCCGTAGACCACGTCGCGCAGCCCCAGCGACAGCCCAGGCCAGTAGGTGATGATCATCAGGCAGACGATCACCACGCCCACGAACGGGATCAGCGGTTTGACCAGTCGTTCCAGCGGCAGCTTGGCCACCGCGCAGGCGGCGAACAGGTTCACGCCGAAGGGCGGGGTGATCATGCCCAGCGCCAGGTTGACGACCATGATGATGCCGAAATGCACCGGCTCCACGCCGAATTTCAGCGCCACCGGCAGCAGCAGCGGGGCCAGCACCACGATGGACGCGGACGTCTCGATGAACATGCCGATGAGGAACAGCGCCGCGTTCACGCCCATCAGGAACGTGAACTTGGTGTCGAACACCTGCGCCAGCCAGACGCCCAGCGCGTCGGGGATGCCGGCGCGGTTGAGCAGGAAGCTGAAGACGCCGGCGTTGGCGATCACGAACATGATCACCGCGGTCGACATGACGGATTTGTGCAGGGTCTCGGACAGCTGGCCGAAGCTGAGCTTGCGGTAGATGAACTTGCCCACCACCACGGCGTACATCACCGCCACCACGGATGCCTCGGTCGGCGTGAACACGCCGCCGTAGATGCCACCCAGGATGATGACCGGCATCATCAGCGCCAGCCAGGCGCGCTTGAACGCCGGCCACAGCGGCAGGCGGCCCTCGCCGTCGCGCTTGCCCAGGCCGTTGCGCCTGGCGTAGAACCAGACGTAGAACATCAGCGCCAGGCCGATCAGGATGCCGGGCATCACGCCGGCGATGAACAGCTCGCCGGTGGAGGTGTCGGTGGACACGGCGAACAGGATCATCGGGATGGACGGCGGGATGATCACCCCCAGCTCGGCCGCGCTGGCCTGCAGCGAGGCGGCGAAGGGCGCCGGATAGCCGTGCCGGATCATGGCCGGGATCAGGATGGCGCCGACCGCGAAGGTGGTGGCCACGCTGGAGCCGGCCACGGCCGCGAAGATCATGCAGGTCAGCACGCAGGTGCAGGCCAGGCCGCCCTGGATGCCGCCCACCAGGCTCTTGGCGAACTCGACCATGCGTTCGGAAATGCCGCCGGCTTCCATCAGGTTGCCGGCCAGGATGAAGAAGGGAATCGCCACCAGCGGGTACTTGTCCAGCGCGGCGTACAACTGCTGGGCCACCACCAGCCAGGGCAGGTTGGCGGCGCCGACGCCCGCCAGGCTGGCCAGTCCGATCGACACGGCGACCGGCACGGACAGCCCGAAGAAAATCAGCATCGAGACAATCATCAATTGGGACATGGCGTGATCTGCTTGGATTCGTTTCGAACGGGTCAGCCCTGCGCGTCGTTGCGCAAGGGGGCCTCGGCTTCTTCGCCGGCGCACCAGCGGGCCAGCACGGCGATGGCGGCCAGCGTGGCGCCGACCGGGATGGCCAGGTAGATCCAGGAGATCGAGATGTCCAGGCTGGGCACGGTCTGGAAACGCACGCGCCAGGTCATCTGGCCGCCGATCCAGGCCACGAAGCCCAGGAAGCCGGCGCAGATCAGGCCGATCAGCGCTTCCAGCGCCCGGCGGCGCGCGCCGCCCAGCAGGTTGCGCAGCAGTTCGACGCTGATCATGGCGCCGTGGCGGAAGGCCAGGGCCACGCCCAGCAGCACGGTCCAGATGAGCAGGGCGCGGGTCAGGACCTCGCTCCAGTCGGCCGGCGAATGCAGCACGAAACGGGCGATGACCTGGTAGAAGGCGGCGGCCGCGGCGGCCACCAGCAAGAGTTGGGCGATGACCGATACCAGCTTGAAGAGCAGGCGGTCGAAGGCGCAGAGCAAACGCATGATGAATGGAGTCCCGCTAGCGATGGGCGCGAACCAGGCAGGGC
>NZ_JAGTJY010000148.1:0-15761 GCF_018195695.1 Achromobacter sp. Marseille-Q0513
CGCCACCGCCCGCCCGAGGGTTGCCACTACAGCGCCGCCCTCCCTTACCCAAACGCCGCAACAATGCAGCCACCGCGCTGCAGGGAACTCGGACACGATCCCGCGCATCCAATCTGCTGGACTCCTTTCCGCCACACACCGCCCATGCGCATCCTGCTTGTCGAAGACGACACCATGATCGGCGAAAGCGTGCTCGACTGCCTGCGCGCCGAACACTACGCGGCCGACTGGGTCAAGGACGGCAACGCCGCCGACCTGGCCCTGCGCACCGGCCCCTATGACCTGATCCTGCTGGACCTCGGCCTGCCTCGGCGCGACGGCCTGACGCTGCTGCGCGAACTGCGCGCCCGCAAGGACCGCACGCCAGTCCTGATCGCCACCGCGCGCGACGCCGTCAGCGACCGCATCGCGGGGCTGGACGCCGGCGCGGACGACTACATCGTCAAACCCTATGACGTGGACGAGCTGCTGGCCCGCATGCGCGCGCTGATCCGACGCAGTGCCGGGCGCGCCGAGCCCGTCTATGAGCACGAAGGCGTAAGCATCGACCCGCAATCGCGCGAAGTCACTGTCAACGGCGCGCCCGTCACGTTGACCGCGCGCGAATGGGCCGTGCTGGAGCCGCTGATCGCCCGCCCGGGCATGATCTATTCGCGCGCCCAGCTCGAGGAAAAGCTCTACAGCTGGAAGGACAGCGTCAGCAGCAACGCCGTCGAGGTATATATTCATGGCCTGCGCAAGAAACTGGGTCAGGACCTGATCCAGAACGTCAGGGGCGTCGGCTATGTCATACCCAAAACATGAGCATTCCGCTTAGCTATTCGCTGCGGGCCAGGCTGCTGTTCTTCCTGCTCGCCGCCATCGTGGTCGGCGCGCTGGTGCAGGGCACGATCGCCTACCGCAGCACCTTGCAGCAGGCCGACGACATCTTCGATTCGCTGCTGCAGCGGACCGCGCTGTCGCTGGGCACTGGCGACGGCCTGCTCAGCACCGGCCCGACGCATGCGCGCGGCGCCGGCACGCCCTTCGCCGACGATCTCATCATCCAGATCTGGACGCCCGACGGGCTGCGCGTCTTCAACTCCCGTTCGCGGCAGCCGCTGCCGGACCAGATCGTGCTGGGCTTCTCCGACGCCAAGGTCGAAGGCAGCACCTACCGCGTCTATTCGCTGGCCACGCCATTCCAGGTGATCCAGGTGGCGCAGGACATGGGCGTGCGCACGCACATGGCGCGTTCCCTGGCGCTGCGCACCATCGCGCCGATCGCCGCGGCCGCGCCGCTGCTGATGCTGGTCATCTGGTGCGTGGTCAGCTGGTCGCTGCGGCCCGTGAAGCGAGCGCGCGCGCAGGTGGCGGCGCGCCAGCCCGAAGACCTGTCGCCCGTCAGCACCGACGACGTGCCGGACGAGATCCGCCCGCTGCTGCAGGAACTGAACCTGCTGCTGGAGCGCATGCGCGGCGCCTTCGCGCTGCAAAAGCAATTCGTCGGCGATGCCGCGCACGAGCTGCGCTCGCCGCTGGCGGCGCTGCGCCTGCAGTCGCAGGCCTTGCAGCGCGCGCACGACCCCGAGTCCCGCCGCGTGGCCGAACAGCGCCTGACGGCCGGGATCGATCGCGCCACCCGACTGATCGAGCAGCTGCTGTCGCTGGCCCGGCATGAAGGCGCGGCCGAGCGCCCGGCGCCGGACCGCGTCGACCTGGACGACGTCATTCGGCAGGCCGTGTCCGAAACGCTGCAGGATGCCAACGCGAAATCCATCTCGCTCGCCATGCACGCGCCGGCGCCGGTTCAGGTACTTGGCCATCGCGACGACCTGGTACTGCTGGTCCGCAACCTGCTGGACAACGCGATCAAGTATTCGCCGCCCGGTTCGCGCATCGACCTCGGCCTGGCCGCGCCGGACTGCCGCGCCGCGCTCACGATCGACGACCAGGGTCCGGGCATCGCGCCCGCCGAACGCACGCGCGTCTTCGACCGCTTCTACCGTGCCGAGGGCAACAGCCAGCACGGCAGCGGCCTGGGCCTGGCGATCGCCCGCTCGATCGCCGAGCGCCACGGCGCCACGATCGTCCTGGAAGATGCGCCCGCCGGGCAAGGACTGCGCGCACGGGTGGATTTCCCCGCCGCCTGACCCCGCGCGCCGCGACGCACACCCCGGATTTCCCCACCTTAAGATTCCCCTAAGCGTCGGGCCCGAACATGGCTCCATGTCCTTCAACATGAACGCAGGAGCCGACATGAAGACCACGCTACTCAAACCCTCGCGCCTCGCGCTGGCGCTGCTGGCCGCGGGCACGATCGGCGGCGCGGGCGCCGCCGCCACGCTGGGCGCGATGACGCCGGCCGTCGCCGCGCCGGCGCCCGCCGCATCCGCCCCCATCGCACCATCCAGCCCGCCGAATTTCGCGCAGATCACCCGCGACTACGGCCCCGCCGTGGTCAACATCAGCGTCAGCGGCACGCGCAAGGTCTCGGCCATGGACGACGATGACCCCTTCGCCCAGTTCTTCGGCCAGATCCCCGGCGCGCGCGGCCGCATGCCGGCGCGCGAAGTGCCGATGCGCGGCGAGGGTTCGGGCTTCATCATCAACAGCGACGGCCTGATCCTGACCAACGCCCACGTCGTGCAGGACGCCAAGGAAGTCACGGTCAAGCTGACCGACCGCCGCGAATACCAGGCCAAGGTGCTGGGCGCCGACCCGCAGACCGACGTGGCCGTGCTCAAGATCGAGGCGAAGAACCTGCCGGTGGTGAAGGCCGGCGACGTCAACCAGCTGCAGGTCGGCGAATGGGTGCTGGCCATTGGCTCGCCCTACGGCCTGGAAAACACGGCGACCGCCGGCATCGTCAGCGCCAAGGGCCGCTCGCTGCCGGACGACACCTCGGTGCCGTTCATCCAGACCGACGTGGCCGTCAACCCCGGCAACTCGGGCGGGCCGCTGTTCAATGATCGCGGCGAAGTGGTGGGCATCAACTCGCAGATCTACAGCCGCACGGGCGGCTTCCAGGGCCTGTCCTTCTCTATCCCGATCGATGTGGCCTACAAGATCAAGGACCAGATCCTCGAGCACGGCAAGGTCCAGCACGCGCGGCTGGGCGTGACGGTGCAGGAAGTGAATCAGGACCTGGCCAATTCGTTCAAGCTGGACACGCCCACGGGCGCGCTGGTCGCCAGCGTAGAAAAGGGCAGCGCCGCCGAACGCGCCGGCCTGCAGCCAGGCGATGTGGTGCGGCAGATCAACGGCAAGACCATCGTGTCGTCCGGCGACCTGGCGTCGATGATCACGCTGGCCTCGCCCGGCGACAAGCTCAAGCTGGATGTCTGGCGCAACGGCTCGCCCAAGGAACTGAGCGCCACGCTGGGCGGCGTGCCGAAGGACAAGGCGACCGCGTCGTCCGACACCCGGGAAGTCCAGCGCGGGCAACTGGGCCTGGCGTTGCGTCCGCTCAGTCCGCAGGAGCAGCGCCAGGCCGGCGCCGAGGGCCTGCTCATCGAGCAGTCCGCCGGCCCCGCCGCCAAGGCCGGCATACAGCCGGGCGACGTGCTGTTGTCGCTGAACGGGGTGCCGGTACACGACATCGGGCAGGTCAAGGCGGAACTCGCCAAGGCCGGCAAGACCGTCGCGCTGCTGGTGCAGCGCGGTGACGACAAGATCTTCGTGCCGGTGCGGATCGGCTGATCCGCGCGCTTACTCCGCGTCGGGCTGCTTGCCCGGCGCGGCGGCATCGAAGGCCGGCAGCTCGCGGCAGGCCGCGTCGATGCGCACGACCGTGGGCATGGCGGACAGGTCGCACTCCAGGCGGCGCGCGTTGGCCACCTGCGGCACCAGGCAGATATCGGCGATGGTGGGCGTGTCGCCATGGCAATAGCGGCCGGTGGCGGACGAGGCCGTCAATTGCGCCTCGAAGGCCTGCAGCCCCTGGTGCACCCAATGGCGGTACCAGGCGTTCTTGGCGTCTTCGTCCACGCCCAGCGTGTGCTTCAGGTACTTCAGCACGCGCAGGTTGTTCAGCGGATGCGTGTCGCAGGCGATGCCCAGCGCCAGGTCCCGCACCCGCGCGCGGCCGATGGCGTCGGCCGGCAGCAGCGGCGTCTGCGGATGGGTTTCTTCCAGGTATTCGATGATGGCCAGCGATTGGCCGATGACCGCGTCGCCATCGATCAGCGTGGGCACCAGCGCCGTGGGATTGAGCTTGCGGTAGTCGGCCGACAACTGCTGGCCGCCATCCTTGAGCAGGTGCACCGGCACGTACTCATAGGACAGCCCCTTCAGGTTGAGCGCGATGCGCACGCGATAAGCCGCGGAACTGCGGAAGTAGCTGTACAACTGCATGTCTTCTCCTTGATTTCGCGCCGCGCGGGGCCTCCCCAGGCCCCGCCGCCGGCTTCTTATTCGAGCGGTTCGACCCGCGCCTTGCGCGACAGCCCCTTGGGCAGCGGAAAGGCCACGTTTTCCTCCAGGCCCGGCATGGTGCGGACCGACACCGCGCCCAGCTCCTTGACGCGCTCGATCACCTGTTGCACCAGGATTTCCGGCGCGGACGCGCCGGCCGTGACGCCGATGCGCTGGCGGCCGGCCAGCCATTCCGGCTGGATCGAGTGCGCGCCGTCGATCAGATACGAGGCCACGCCCTTGCGCTCGGCCACTTCGCGCAGACGGTTGGAGTTCGAGCTGTTCGGACTGCCGACCACCAGCACCAGATCGCAATCCGGCGCCAGGATCTTGACCGCGTCCTGGCGGTTCTGCGTGGCGTAGCAGATGTCGCTCTTCTTCGGTTCGACGATATTGGGAAAGCGCGCCTTGAGCGCCTGCGACACAGCGGCCGCGTCGTCCACCGACAGCGTGGTCTGCGTGACATAGGCCAGGTTGTCGGGATCGGCCACCTGCAGGCCGGCCACGTCCTCGACGGTCTCGACCAGGTACATGCCGCCCTGCGCCTGCCCCAGCGTGCCCTCGACTTCAGGATGGCCCTTGTGGCCGATCATGATGATCTCGCGGCCGGCGGCGCGCATGCGGGAGACCTCGATATGCACCTTGGTCACCAGCGGGCAGGTGGCGTCGAACACCTGCAGGCCGCGGGCGTCGGCTTCGGCGCGCACGGCCTGCGACACGCCATGGGCCGAGAACACCACGATGGCGCCCGCGGGGGCGTCCTCGAGCTCGTCGATGAACACCGCGCCCTTGGCGCGCAGGTCTTCCACCACATAGCGGTTGTGGACGATCTCATGGCGCACGTAGATCGGCGCACCATGCAGTTCCAGCGCGCGCTCGACGATGTCGATGGCGCGATCCACCCCGGCACAGAAGCCGCGCGGCTGCGCCAGCACGACCTCGGCGCCGGCGGCGGTAACGGGCTCGCTCATCACAGCACTCCCAACAGCGCCACGTCCACGCGCAGGCGCACGCCCGCGAGAGGATGGTTGAAATCGAACAGGGCGGACTCGTCGTTGATTTCCTTGAGCACGCCCGAATAGCGCCCGCCGTTCGGCGCGGCGAACTCGACCAGGTCGCCCGGCTCGAAGGCCGCGTCGGCGCCGGCGTGCTCGGCCAGCATCTTGCGGGTGACGCGCTGGATCAGCTCGGGATTGCGGTCGCCATAGGCGTCGACCGGCTCCAGCTCGAAGCCGAAGCGCTCGCCTTCGGCGCGACCGACCAGCGCGGCCTCCATGCCCGGGGCCCACTGGCCGCTGCCCATCTGCAGCGTCGCCGGACGGCCGTCGAAGGTGTCGGTGAAGACCGAATCCTTGCCCGGCCCGGAAGCCAGCGTAATCCGATAGTGCAGCGTCAGGTAGGAATCCGGACGGACAAAAACGTTCACTTCATTAGAGGCGATGCTCAAGATCTGCCACCGTATAGAAACATTGACCAAACCCTGATTTTAGAGCCTCTTATGAATTTGTCTGTCCGCCTGCCCGAACACGGGCGTCCCCGGGAACGGCTGCTGCGTCATGGGGCCTCCGCCCTGAGCGATGCCGAACTGCTGGCCATCGCCCTGCGCACGGGCCTGCCGGGCCTGGATGTGCTGAACCTGGGCAACCAGCTGCTCGACCGCTTTTCCGGCCTGCGCGGGCTATTGGGGGCCACACCGGAGGAACTGCTGGCCGTGCCCGGCCTGGGCGCGGCGAAAGCCTGCATGCTTGCCGCCGTCCTGGAGCTCGCGCGGCGAGCCATCGAGGAAGATCTCACCCGCGACACCGCCCTGGACCACCCCAGGCGCGTCAAGCAGTACTGCAAGACCACGCTGGGCCACCGGCGGATCGAGCACTGCGTCGGCCTCTACCTGGACAGCCAGCTACGCCTGATCGCCAGCGGCGAACTCGCGCGCGGCACCCTGTCGCAGGCCTCGGTCTATCCGCGCGAAGTCGTGCGCGAAGCGCTGCGCCACCATGCCGCCGCCGTGATCATCGCGCACAACCACCCTTCGGGCCTGGCCGAGCCCAGCGCCGCCGACCAGGCCTTCACCCGGCACCTGAAGCAGGCGCTGGCGCTGGTGGACGTGCGGCTGCTCGACCACCTGATCGTGGCGGGCAACAGCGTGGTATCCATGGCCGAATGCGGCGCGTTCTGACGCCTGCTCGCGGCCAGGGCTGCGCGGCGCGCCGGAATCCGTTAGACTCGCGTCCGCAAATGCTTTAGGCTTGAGCTAATTTCCGGCACACCCTCGTTGCGCGCTCTCATGAAACGCCTGTGGGATATATCCCCGCCCGTCTCCGCGACCTCGCCCGTCTTTCCGGGCGACACGGCCTATACCCAGAAATGGAAGTGGTCGCTTGAGCCCGGCTGTCCGGTCAATGTCAGCGAGATCACCATGTCGCCGCACATCGGCGCGCATGCGGACGCCCCGCTGCACTACGCCAATGGCGCGCAAGCCATCGGCGCCGTCGCGCTGGAACCGTTCCTGGGCCCCTGCCGGGTGATCCACGCCATCGATTGCGGCCCGCTGATCCAGGTCGAGCACATCGCCCACGCCGTCGGCGGCCTGCCCCCGCGCGTGCTGGTGCGCACCGCCAAGCACGCGGCGCAGGACTGGTGGACCGACGATTTCTCCGCCTACGCTCCCCAAACCATTGAATGGCTGGCCGAACGCGGCGTCATGCTGATCGGGCTGGATACGCCCAGCATCGACCCCGCGTCCAGCAAGACCCTGGACAGCCATCACACCATCCTGCGGCACGACATCCGGGTACTGGAGAACCTGGTGCTCGACGACGTGCCGGAGGGCGATTACGAGTTGATCGCATTGCCGTTGGCTCTGGTCCAGGCCGATGCCAGCCCGGTGCGCGCCGTCTTGCGCGAACTGGGCTGATCCGCCAGCTTTTTCTATGAAGCAAGACCATGGGAAACCTACTCCATCCGCGCGCGGCGTCCGGCCGCGCCCGCCGGCGCGCCCCTGACTGGCGCAGCCTGCCCGCATCCGCCCGGCGCGCCGCGCCGCCCTGCCAGGGAGGCCACGCATGAGCGCCCCCCAACGCCCCGAAGACATCGTCCACCAGGAAAAGGCGCAGCTCGATTTCGCGCGCGACATGACCTACGGCGATTACCTGCACCTGGACGAATTGCTGGGCGCGCAGCACCCGCTGTCGCCCGAGCACAATGAAATGCTGTTCATCGTGCAGCACCAGACCAGCGAGCTCTGGATGAAGCTGATGCTGCACGAGCTGCGCGCCGCCGTGGGCTGCGTCGCATCCGACCAGCTACAGCCGGCCTTCAAGATGCTGGCCCGCGTCAGCAAGATCATGGAACAGCTGGTCCACGCCTGGGACGTGCTGGCCACCATGACGCCGCCCGAGTATTCGGCGCTGCGCCCGTACCTGGCGCGTTCCAGCGGCTTCCAGAGCTACCAGTACCGTCAGATCGAGTTCCTGCTGGGCAACAAGAACGCGGCCATGCTCAAGCCCCACGCGCACCGCGAGGACCTGCTCGCCCAGGTGCGCCAGGCCTACGAGACGCCCTCGCTGTACGACGAGTCGCTGCGCCTGCTGGCCCGCCGCGGGCTGGACGTGCCGGCCGAACTGTTGCAGCGCGACTGGACCCAGCCCTACCAGGCCTCGGCCGGCGTCGAACAGGCCTGGCTGACGGTCTACCGGGATACGGACCGCTACTGGGACCTGTACCAGCTGGGCGAGAAGCTGACCGACCTGGAAGACGCGTTCCGCCTGTGGCGTTTCCGCCACGTCACGACGGTCGAACGGGTCATCGGTTTCAAGCGCGGCACCGGCGGCACGTCGGGCGTGGACTACCTGCGCAAGATGCTGGAAGTGGTGCTGTTCCCCGAGATCTGGAAGCTGCGCACGGACCTCTGAGCGGCGACCCGCCCGCTTTGAGCCCGTCCCCTTATAGAGCGCCAGCCCGCGCCCGCGCCGCCTTCGGGCTGGCGCGGGCCGGAAATCGCATGCTAGAATGCGGGGTTACTTTTCGGATACGTGGCTGAAGTGCGCCCGGCAGTCATTGCGGCGCTTCGGCTGGCGACCCTAACTCTTGAAAGCGGCTCACGCGAGCCCTAGGAAAGCACCATGAAAGAAGGCATTCACCCCGACTACCGCGAAGTCGTTTTCGCCGACCTGCAAACGGGCACCAAGTTCATCACCCGTTCGACGGTGCACACCCGCGAAACGATCGAGCTGGACGGCAAGACCTACCCGCTCTTCAAGTGCGACGTGACGTCCGAATCGCACCCGTTCTACACGGGCGCCCAGACCCGCATCGTCGAAACCGGCCGCGTGGAAAAGTTCCGCGCCCGCTTCGCGCGCACCGCAGGCACGGTCAAGTCCGCTTCCTGATTCTGTCGCTCCCGTCCCGGGAGCCACAGCGAAAAAGGCAGCCTTCGGGCTGCTTTTTTTTCTCCCGCCCGGCTCGGCCGCCATTGAAAGGCTGGCGCTTGCCCGCCACTCGGTTACAGTAACGCCCGTGTCCCCACTTTCGATTTCCACACCGGCCCGGCTGACGTCCGTGGCCACCGCAAAACTGCCGAGACTGGTGTTGCTCGGCTTGGCGCTGGCCTATATCGTGGCCGGCCTGTTCATGCGCGACCCCTGGAAAACGGACGACGCGGTCGGCCTGGCCACCATGATCACCGCCATACGCGAAGGCGGCATCACCTGGCTGCTGCCGCAGGTCGGACACCTGGCCCACGCCGAGGAAGGCCCGCTGATCACCTGGGTCGGCGCGATCTCGATCTGGATCTTCGGTCCTTTCATCGGCGACATCACCGCCGGCCGCCTGCCCAACCTGCTCTGGTTCGGCATCACCGCGTCCGGCGTCTGGTACGGCACCTATCTGCTGGGCCGCCGTTCGGAGGCGCAGCCGCTGGCCCTGCCCTTTGGCGGCGAACCGCCGCCGCGCGACTACGGCCGCATGCTGGCCGACGCCGCCCTGCTGCTGCTGCTGGCCACCGTCGGCATCCTGCAGCGCACGCACGAAACCACCGTCATCCCCGCCATCATGGCCTGCCAGGCGCTGGCGTTCTATTCGCTGGCGCGCAGCATCGACCGCCCGCTGACCGGCGCGACCACGCTGGCCATCGCGCTGGCGGCCAGCTTCCTCACGCGCGGGTGGATCGGCGCGATTCCGATCATGGCCGGCGCGCTGCTGACCTTCTATCCACGCAGCCAATTGTGGCATCGCAAGCGCTGGCTGCCCTGGATTGTCCTGCTGACCGCGGCGCTGATCCTGGCCTGGTGGATCCCCGCCACGCAGGGCAGCGAATACTGGATCCGCAACTGGAAAATCTGGAACCTGTCCTCCTTCGCCGGCCCCGACCTGCCCGACATGGGCCGCACGCTGCGCGACCTGCCCTGGTATCTGTGGCCCGCCTGGCCGCTCGCCCTGCTGGCGGTCTGGCGCTGGCGCGCCTGGATCTACGCGCCGCATATCTGGGTGCCGCTGATGCTGCTGATCAGCTCGGCCCTGATGCTGTTCGGGCTGGCCGAGCCGTCCGATTCGGAATACGCACTGCTGGCCGTGCCTTGCGCCGTGCTGGGCGCGTTCTCGCTGCCGACCCTGCGCCGCGGCGTGGTGAACACGCTGGACTGGTTCGCCGTCATGTGCTTTTCGCTGACGGTGGCCACGGCCTGGCTGGGCTGGGTCGCGGTGAACTTCCAATGGCCCGCCCAGATGTCGCGCAACATCGGCCGCCACACCGCCGGCTATGAACCGTCGATTTCGTGGGTCGCCTTCGGCTTGGCGCTGCTGGTCACGATCGGCTGGGTGGCGCTGGTGGTCTGGCGCCTGCGCGTCAAGCCGCAGGCGCTGTGGCGCGGCACGGTGCTGTCCGCCGGCGGCCTGACCGCCACCTGGATCCTGCTGGTCCTGCTGTGGCAGCCCGCCGTCGACTACGCGCGCAGCTACCGCACCATGTCCGGCCAGCTGGCCCAGGCGCTGGAGCAGAACCTGCGTCCCGGCGAATGCGTGCGCGGGCTGAGCCTGGGCAGCGGCCAGCGCGCCTCGTTCCTGATATTCAACAATCTGACGTTCACGTTCGATTCCAAGTGCACGGTGGTGCTGCAGCAGACCACCAACCAGAGCCTGCGCGACAACACCGCGGCCTACAGCGACGGCGCCGAGGTGCTGTGGCAAGGCGGCCGCCGCGCCGACCGCCACGAAGTGTTCCGCCTGCTGCGCGTCACGCCCAACCGATGACGCCCGCTCACCAGGGGCCCCCGGGCTTTGGCGCCACGCTGCGTGGCATCGCCCGGCAAGCCTGGCCCGTGCTGGTCAGCCAATGGGCCGGCATCTCGTTCGGCGTGCTGGACACCGCCATGACCGGCCACGCCAGCCCCACCGACCTGGCGGCGATGGCGCTGTCGGCCTCGATCTACATCACCATCTTCGTCGGCCTGATGGGCGTGGTGCACGCGCTGATCCCCATCCTGGCCCAGCACTTCGGCGCCGGCAACAACGCCGAGGTCGGTCGCAGCTGGGGCCAGGGCGTCTGGCTGGCGCTGGGCCTGTCCGTCGTGGGCGCGATCCTGATGCTGTTCCCCGATGCCTGGCTGTCCATGTCGGGCGACGTCGCGCCCGACGTGCGCGAACGCATCGCCTCCTATCTGCGCGCCCTGGTGCTCGCGATGCCTGCGGCGCTGGTGTTCCGCACCATCTACGCGCTGGGTACCGCTGTGTCGCGCCCCAAGCTGGTGATGGCGATCAACCTGGCCGCCATCGGCGTCAAGGCGCTGCTCAATTGGGTATTCATCTACGGCAAGCTGGGCCTGCCCGCCATGGGCGCGACCGGCGCCGGCATGGCCACGGCCGTGGTTTCCTGGATCAGCCTGGGCCTGGGCTTGTGGGTCATCACGCACGACCGCTACTACCGCCGCTTCCAGCTGCGCGTCGGCAAGCCGGACTGGAAGTCGCTGAAGGAACTGCTGCGGCTGGGCATCCCGATGGGCGGTTCCTATCTGGTGGAGGTCTCGGCCTTTACCTTCATGGCGCTGCTGGTGGCCCGCGAAGGCACGCTGGTGACGGGTGGGCACCAGATCATGTCCAACCTGGCCGCGCTGTGCTACATGATGCCGATGGCGCTGGGCGTGGCCACGGCGGCGCTGACCGCGCAGGCCATCGGCGCGGGCAAGCTGGACCAGGCGCATCGCATCGGCATGGCCGGCCTGACACTCGGCCTGATGGGCGCCCTGCTCACCGCCGCGGTACTGCTCATCGGCCGCCCGCTGATCCTGGCCGCCTACACCGACAAGGCCGACGTGGCCGCGGTGGCCGCCACGCTGCTGGCCGTGCTGCCGCTGTTCCACCTGTTCGATTCCATGCAGTGCATCAACTCCTACCTGCTGCGCGCCTACAAGATCGCCGTGGTGCCGCTGCTGCTGCAGACGGTGGCGCTGGCCGGCGTCGGTCTGGTGGGCGGCTGGTGGTTCGGCTTCGGCCCCGGCAAGGGCGGGCTGGACTGGCTGCGCCTGACCCTCGCGCCCGGATCGCCCCAGGGCGCCGGCACGATGTGGTTGATGGCGATGGCCGGACTGGCGCTGTCGGCCGCGCTGCTGCAGTACTGGTATCGCCGCATCGTGCGCCAGGCCGCCAGCGAAGCCGGACGGACCTGAGCCCGCGGGCACGGGCGGCGACGCTGCTACATTGTTGAATCAACGCGCATTATGGGCGCGCGGATGCTGCAAGTCTCCGACAGACCTCAGGCAAGGGGAGCCATTCGCATGAAGACACTCCGAACCATCACGCTGGGCACGCTGGTCATGGTCACGGCGCTGATGACCGCCGCCGGCGGCGTTGCCCGCGCCGAGGAAGCGCGCAACCCGCAATCGACCCTGCCCACGAACAACAACCTGTTGTTCTGGAACCAGTCGGAGCGCGACGCGGCCTTTCGCGCGATGGAGCGCGTTCCCTTGATGGGCGGCTGGCACACGGTGGCGCCCAGCGCCACGCCCCGCATCTGGCAGTCCGGACCGCCGCTCAAGCTCGACGTCGACGTCGATGCCTTTCTTGCCAGCCAGCACAGCGCGGCGCTGCTGATCGTGCAGGGCGGCAAGCTGCGCCTGGAGCGCTACGGCCTGGGCTTCGATGGCGACAACGACCGCTGGACCAGCTTCTCGGTCGCCAAGTCCTTCACGTCGACGCTGGCTGGCGCAGCGGTGCGCGACGGCTACATCAAGAGCCTGGACGACAAGGTCAGCGCCTACATTCCGGCCATGAAGGGTTCTGCCTACGACGACGTCAGCGTGCGGCAGCTGCTCACCATGACCTCGGGCGTGCGCTGGAACGAGGACTACAAGGATCCGAACTCCGACGTGGCGCGCTTTGGCCACCAACAGCCCGAACCCGGCGTCGACACGCTGGTGAGCTATATGCGCAAGCTGCCGCGCGCGGCGCCCGCCGGCACGCGCTGGAACTACAGCACGGGCGAGACCAACCTGCTCGGCATCCTGGTCACGCAGGCCACCGGCAGGCCGCTGGCGCAGTACCTGCAGGAAAAGATATGGCAGCCCGCCGGCATGGCGCATGAAGCCACCTGGCTGCTCAGCAAGACGGGCCAGGAAATCAGCGGCGCCTTCCTGCAGGCCTCGCCGCGCGACTTCGCGCGCTTTGGCCAGTTCATCCTCGAAGGCGCGCGCGTCAACGGCCAGCCGATCGTGCCCGACGACTGGCTAAGCGCCGCGACCACCAAGCGCGCCGACATCAACACGCCAGGGTTTGGCTATGGCTATCAGTGGTGGACCCGGGACGACGGCAGTTTTTCCGCGCGAGGCATCTTTGGCCAGGGCATCTTCATCGATCCCAGGCGGCAGCTGGTGGTGGTGTTCAATTCAAGCTGGCCCTCGGCCGTGGATTCCGCATCCAGCGCCAAGCGGGAACAATTCTTCCAGGCCGTGCGCAAGGCCGTGGACGCGGAGCAAGCGGGCCAGGGCAACTGAGGAAAGGGATTCCGCCGCCAACGCCAGGCGGGCCCTTGAACAAAGCGCGCGCAGCCCGGAGGCTGCGCGCGCTTTGTTTTGGATGCCGCCATGCGCCGTGACCCGGCGCGCATGCGGCATGCGCCCTACTTCGGACGCTTGTCGATCACGCGGCGCGCCTTGCCGGTCAACGTGCGCTCGACATGGCCCGCGTCCGACACCTGGATGCGCGCGCTGACACCGATGTGCGTCTTGACCGCGTGCTGCAGCTGCTTGCCCAGCGCCGCGCGGTCCGCGTCGGACAGCGTAGAGAACTCGGCGCGCACCTCGGTCAGGATTTCCAGCTCGTCCATATTGCCGGTACGCGACAGCACCAGCTGGTAGTGCGGCGCAAGCTGGGCGATCTTCAGGACCAGTTCCTCGACCTGCGTCGGGAACATGTTCACGCCGCGCACGATCAGCATGTCGTCGCTGCGGCCGGTGATCTTGCCGATGCGGCGCATGCTGCGCGCGGTGGGCGGCAACAGGCGGGTCAGGTCGCGCGTGCGGTAGCGCACGATGGGCATGGCTTCCTTGGTCAGCGAGGTGAACACCAGCTCGCCCGGCTCGCCGTCGGCCACCGGCTCGCCGGTGTCGGGGTTGATGATCTCGGCATAGAAGTGGTCTTCCCAGACGACCGGGCCGTCCTTGGTCTCGACGCATTCGCTGGCCACGCCCGGACCCATCACTTCCGACAGGCCGTAGATGTCCACCGCGTCGATGCCGGCTTCGGCCTCGATGTCGGCGCGCATCTGGCCGGTCCAGGGCTCGGCGCCGAAGATGCCGATGCGCAGCGAACTTTGACGCGGATCAATCCCCTGGCGACGCTGTTCCTCCAGAATATTGCAGAAGTAGGACGGCGTGACCATGATGATGTCCGGACGGAAATCATTGATCAGCTGGACCTGCTTTTCGGTCTGTCCGCCGGACATGGGAATGACGGTGCAGCCCAGGCGCTCGGCGCCGTAGTGCGCGCCCAGCCCGCCCGTGAACAGTCCGTAGCCGTAGGCCACGTGCACGGTGTCGCCCGGCTTGCCGCCGGCGGCGCGGATCGAGCGCGCCACCAGGTTGGCCCAGTTGTCCAGGTCGCCCTTGGTGTAGCCCACCACGGTCGGCTTGCCGGTGGTGCCGCTGGACGCGTGGATGCGCGAGATCCGCTCGCGCGGCACGGCGAACATGCCGAAAGGATAGTTCTCGCGCAGTTCCTTCTTCGTGGTGAAGGGGAACTTGGAAATATCGGACAGCTGCTTCAGGTCGTCCGGATGCACGCCGGCCTCGTCGAAGGCCTGCTTGTAGTGCGGCACGTTGTCGTAGGCGTGCTTGAGCGTCCACTTCAGGCGCTCGAGCTGCAAGGCGCGCAGTTCGTCGATGCTGGCATGCTCGATGGGGTCCAGCCCCGGCTTGCTCATGGTGTTGGACATGGTATCTCTCTCCTGGAATGCTCTCTTGGCGGCTGCGGACGGCACCGCGGGCGCCATGCGCGCCCGCTTCCGGCCCGGCCGGCGTCTTGTGATCGGTGATCGGTAGTCTGTGATCGGCTAAAGGGAAATCTCGCTCAGGCGTCGGCAGGCACTCCGACGATCTGGCCTTTGATCCGATAGGACCGGCCACGGAAAATGGCCACGTTGCGGCCGTCCTGGTTGGTGACGGTCACGTCATAGACGCCGGTGCGCCCGGCCAGCGAGCGTTCCTGGGCCACCGCCGTCAGCTGGTCACCCTCGAAACCGGGCGCCAGGAAATCGATGGTGCAGCCCGACGCCACGGTGCTGACGTTGCGCGAATTGCAGGAGAAAGCGAAAGCGCTGTCGGCCAGGGCGAAGATGAAGCCGCCATGGCAGGTCTTGTGGCCGTTGAGCATGTCGGGCCGCACGCGCATGGTCAGGCGCGCGTAGCCGGGCGCCATTTCCTCGACCTTCATGTCCAGGCCCTGCGAGGCCGCGTCGCCGGCGTACATCACGGCGCCGACGGCCTGCGCCAGTTCCTGGGGATCGGACGGCACATCGAGCTGGGGAACGTGCGTGCTCATCATTGCCCCTTGAACTGCGGTTCGCGCTTGTCGAGGAACGCGGCCACGCCCTCGGCGTAATCGGCGCTGCGGCCCAGCTCGCGCATCATGTCGCGCTCCAGGTCCAGCTGCGTCGCCAGGTCGTTCGCCAGGCTGGCCTGCAAGGCGCGCTTGGTGAACGCCAGGCCCTTGGTCGGCGCCTTGGCGAAATGCTGCGCCAGCCGCTCCAGCGTGGCGTCGAACTCGGCATCGGCCACGCATTGCCAGATCAGGCCCCAGTCCTGCGCCTGCTTCGCGCTGAGCTTGTCGCCCAGCAGCGCCAGGCCCGCCGCGCGCGCGCGGCGGGCCTGGCGCTGCTGGGC
>NZ_JAGTJY010000149.1:0-15638 GCF_018195695.1 Achromobacter sp. Marseille-Q0513
TCATGGTGATGCGTTCCTTCTGCCAGATGCGTTGCAGCTCGGTCTGCAGCCGGGCGCGCGTCAGCGCGTCCAGCGCGCCGAAGGGTTCGTCCAGCAGCAGCACGCGCGGGCGGTTGACCAGGCCGCGCGCGATCGCCACGCGCTGCGCCATGCCGCCGGAGATCTGGTGCGGGTAGGACTGCTCGAAGCCTTCCAGCCCGACCAGGGCGATGTGCTCGGCCACCAGCTCGCGCTTTTCCGAGGCGCTGCGCGGCGCGTTGCGCAGGCCGACGGCGATGTTCTGCGCCACGTTCAGCCAGGGGAACAGGCGGTGGTCCTGGAATACGATGCCACGGTCCGGGCTGGTGCCCAGCACTGGCGCGCCGCCCAGCGTGATGCTGCCGTCATGGGCGTCGTCCAGGCCCAGGATCAGCCGCAGCAGCGTGGACTTGCCGCAGCCGCTGGCGCCGACCACGGCCACGAACTGGCCGGCCGGTATGCGCAGGTCGATGCCGGACAGCACCTGCAGCGCGCCGCCCTCGGCCTGCGCGCTGGCGTAGCGCTTGCCGACGGCCTTGAGTTCCAGGTCCAGGGTGTGGGGTTCTGCCATGCGTGTCGCTCCCGCGTTCATAGTGTCCGGCCGCGCAGCCGCGCGAGCCGGCGCTCGGCCAGGCGGGCCGAGGCGTTGGTGAGCCAGCCGATCGTGCCCACCACGAACATGCCGAAGATCACCAGGTCCATCTGGAAATGCTCGCTGCCCTCGATCAGCAGGTTGCCGATGCCCATGCCCGCCACCAGCAGGTATTCGGCGCCGATGGTGGCGAGCCAGGAATAGATCAGGGCCAGGTAGATGCCGGTGAAGATGGCCGGCGCGGCGGCCGGCAGCGCCACCTGGCGGAAGGTCTGCCAGCGCGTGTAGCCATAGACCCGCGCCACTTCGAGCAGCGCGGGCGGCGTCTGGCTGATGCCGTCGCAGGTGTTGACCACCACCGGCACCAGCGCGGCCAGCGACAGGAATGCCACCTTGGCGGTGTCGCCCAGGCCGAACCAGACCGAGATCAGCGGGATCCAGGCGAACAGCGAGATCTGCTTGAAGGTGTTGAAGCTGGGACCGGCCAGGCGGTTGAAGATGCGCGACACGCCCAGCGCCGCGCCCAGCAGCAGGCCGGCGATGGTGCCGATGGCGAAACCGGTGAATTCCCGCGCCAGGCTGGCGCCCAGCGCGCGCCACAGCTTGCCGCCGGAGATCTGCTCGGCGGCGGTGGCCAGCACTTTCTCGGGCGGGACCAGCAGCGCCGAGTTGACCAGGCCGGCATGGGACAGCAGCCACCACAGCAGCACGGCGGCCACGGGCAGGACCAGACCGCGCCAGCGGCCGGCGGCGGAGACGGGCAGCGGCTGCGCGGCGGCCGCCTCGGCGGCGTCGCGCGACAGGGCGGGGGCGGCGCTCATCGCGGCGCTCCCGCCGCCTGGACGGCCGAGCCGCGAATCAGCTTCGTCTCGGTCCAGTCCAGCGCGCGGTCGATGGCGTAGCCGATCGCGCCCACCACGATCACGGCGGCCATGACCAGATCCAGCTGGAACAGCTGGCGGCCGTACACGATCAGGTAGCCCAGGCCTTCGCTGGAGGCCACCAGCTCCACCACCACCAGCGACAGCCAGGCCTTGGTGAAGCCCAGCCGCAGGCCGGTGAACAGCGTCGGCGTGGCCAGCGGCAGCACGATCTCCAGCACTTCCTGGCGACGCGTGTAGCCATAGACGCGTCCCACCTCGCGCAGCGCCGGACTGGCCTGGCGGAAGCCCTGCAGCGTGTTGAGGGTCACGGGCACCAGCGCCGCCTTGGCGATCAGGATGATCTTGAGCGCTTCGCCGATGCCCACCAGCAGCAGCACGAAGGGCAGCCAGGCCAGCACCGGGATCTGCACCAGCGCGTTGAACGTGGGCAGCAGATAGGCTTCGAGCCGGCGCGACAGGCCCATGGCCACGCCCAGCAGCAGGCCCAGCAGGCTGCCGGCGGCGAAACCGGCCAGCACGCGCCGCAGGCTGGCGGCGGTGTTGAGCCACAGGTCGCCGTTGACGGCCAGGTCGCGCAGCGTTTCCCAGACATAGGCCGGCGGCGGCAGCACCTGCGGCGAGATCCAGCCCTGGCTGGCGCCCGCGTGCCATAGCGTCAGCAGCAACACGGGCAGTAGCCAGGGCGCGGCGGTCCAGGCGGCCTGGCGCGCCCAGGGTGGCAGCGGCGCGGCGCGCCAGGCGCCGGAAGAGGACAGGGCGGCCATGTGCGTCTCCGTTCAGCGCGCCGAGGCCTGGCGCTCGCCCGCGACGGCCTTGCCGGCGGCGTCGTAGCGGGTCCAGTAGCGTTCCAGGCCCTGCGTCTTGAGCGCCTGCTTCAGGTAGCGGTCGTCGAACCAGCCGTCCACCGATACCTCGCGGCGGATCAGCTTGAGCTTGAGCGCGTCGGCCACCACCGCCTTGTAGCGGGCGATGATGAAGTCGTCGATCAGCGGCGAGTTGCGCGCGGCCAGGTCCTGCTTGTCGAACTCGGCGGCCCAGGACGCGTAGGGCACGCCGCTCTTTTCCCAGAGCTTGAACAGCGCGTCGCGGTTGGCCTCGTCCGAGGCCCAGCGCGAGGCGCGCACGAAGACATCGACCACCTTCTGCACCTGTGCCGGGTTGTCGCGCTCGAACTCCTCGCGCACCAGCAGCGAGGCCTGGCGCGTGTACGCGGGATCCTGGCCCTGGGTGCTGTAGATGACCTTGGCCAGGCCCTGGTCGCGCACCTTGAACCATTCATAGCCGCCGAAGGCCGCGTCCACGCCGTTGGACACCAGCGCGGCCTGGGCGCTGCCCGCGTCCAGGTTGACGCCCTTGATGTCGCGCTCGGCCAGGCCGTGGGCGGCCAGCACATTGATGGCGACCAGATGGCCGTTGGTGCCCCGGAAGATGGACACCTTGTGGTCGCGGATGTCCTTGATGGACGACAGCGGCGAGGCGGCCGGCGCCACCAGGTAGAGGTTGTTGCGCACGCCGCTGGCCACCAGCAGCTTGGTCTTCAGGCCGTTGGCGCGGCCCACCACCTGCGGCAGGTCGCCCTGGTAGGCGAAGTCGATCTGCTTGTTGGACAGCGCCTCGTTGACCGCCGGCCCCGAGCCCTGGAAGAACAGCCATTCGACCTTGACACCGTCGGCCGCGAAGGCCTGCTCCAGCCAGTTGTTGGCGCGCACCACGCCGCCGGGCGAGCCGCCCCAGGTGATGGGGTCGCCGCCGCCGGCGGTGGCCACGCCGATGCGGATGGTGTCGGCCGCCCGCGCCGGGCCGGCCGGCGCGGCGGCGGCCGCCAGGAGGGCCAGCGCGGCCAGGGATCTGCGAAGGAACTGCAAGGGCTTCATGGCGGGACTCATACAGGGCGTGGCGTCAGGCGGCGCGGGTCTTGGTGTCGGTGGCGGCGGGGCGGGCGGCGAGCTTGCGCTCGATCTCCGTGCCCCGGAAGAAATCGGGATTGGCCTCGGTGTAGAGGCGGTAGGGGTTGCCGAACACCAGGGCCTTGAAGTCCTGTTCGCTGATGACACCCTGTTCGACCAGGTCCCAGCTTTCGGCCAGCGGCTCGGTCAGGTCGGGCACGTCCCAGTGGCCGATGTCGGAGGACCAGATCGCGTTGATCTTCGCGCCCAGCGGATGGACGCGGTCGTTGAAGGCGGTCGCCACGGTGCGGTCGTCGGCCTCGGAGCCGAAGTAGAAGCTGTCCACCCAGCGCTTGCGGATGTCCTCGGCCGACTCGATGCCGGCGGCGGCGAAATCGTCCAGCTCGTCCTCGTGCGGCTCGCGGCTGTGCGGCAGGGCGGAGATGCCCAGGCTGTCGCGCAGCAGTTGCGCCGGGTCCAGTTCGCGGCCACGGATGAAATCCGCGCCGTAGCGCGAGAACAGATCCTGCAGCAGCGCGAGGTCGGCGTGGGCCGGGTTGTAGTTCTGCACCGCCTTGCGGTTGCGCTTTTCCCAGCGATCGACCAGGTGCGTGTAGACGTGCGAGCCCCAGTCGGCGCCGCCTTCCAGCAAGGCCACGCGCAGGTTGGGGAAGCGGCGCGTCACGCCGCCGAAGAACAGCGCCTTGGCGAAAGCCTGCGAGCCGTCGGCGAAGTGGCCGATGTGATTGAACATGTAGTTGCTGGTGGATTGCCGGCCGGTCCAGCCCTGGCTGCCGTAATGCGTGGTGACGGGCACGCCCAGCTCGACCACCTTGGCCCAAAACGGGTCGTAGTCGTATTCGCTGTCGATGCCGTAGAAGTCGACATAGCTGGCGTGGCGGGCGATCTCCGGATACTGATCGGCCGGATATTTGCGGGCGATGGCCTTGATGGGCCGCTTCACGCCGCCGGCGATGTTGATGACCTTCAGGCCCAGCGTCTTGACCGCGAACTCCAGTTCCTCGATGCCTTCCTGCGGCGTGTTCAGCGGGATGCCGGCCACGGGGGTGAGGCGGTCGGCGTACTTGCGGTACTGGTCGGCATGGAAGTGGTTGATGGCGCGGTGCAGCGGCTGGCGCGCCTCGTCGCCCGCGCCCAGCGGCGCCAGCACGTCGTTCGGAAACAGGATGGAATAGTCCGCGCCCTGTTCGGCCAGGCGCTCGTACAGCAGCTCGGGCAGGGTGTAGGTGGCCAGGTCCAGCGTGTTGCGCGTGACCCGCGCCCACCACGGCGAGCGCAGCGTGCGGTTGTCATGGCGCTCGGCCGGCGTCTGCTGGTACCAGTCCTTGCCGTCGCGCCGCGTGGGGTAGCGCGAGCCCAGCGCCTTGCGCAGCGCGTCCACCAGCTTGGAGCCGCCGTAGTGCTGGATATAGTCTTCCAGCACCGGCGCGTAGTCGTTGACGTGCACGTCGGTGTCGATGACGGGATGGTCCAGCCGCGCTTTCACGGCGGCGGATCGGGACGCTTTGGCGGGGTGCAGGCGGTCGTTCATGAGAGGCTCCGTGGTTCGGGCGGGCGGCGGTGGCGGGTTTGGCCCGCCGGCGGGGGCGGTTCATCACCGTGGGCTCGCCACCTTGGGCTGACCACATTAAGTGAGACCCCGGAAGGCGCAAACGACGGATTGGTTGTTTCTTACTGCGTCATGACCAAATGGCGCATGAGGTCATGCCGCATGACTAAATGAGGCATGACCACATAACCGGCCTGCCCGGTCGCGCGCGGATGTGCGAAGATCGCGTCCTGGCTGCCGTGGCCTGTTCCGGATGTCCCCTACCCGATGAATTCCCGCAATCGCTTTCCGGCTGCTGGCGCGCCCGCGCCGGTCCCGCGCCGGCGCCGCCTGGCCTGGCGGCTGCTGGCCGGCGTCGCGGCCCTGGCCGCCGTCGCCTATGCCGGCACGACGGTCATGGACATCCCGCCGCCCTACAGGCTGTACCAGCTGGAAGTGGCGGAACCGTCGCGCCGGGGCGAGCTGTTCCCGGCGCGCGAGGTGGCCGCGCCGGCCGTGCCCTGGGCCTTGCCCGCGCAGCCCGAGCCGCCGCCCGCGACCGTGCCCTGGAAGGGCGGACAGATCGCCTTCGACCGCTTCCTGGAACTGACGCACACGAATGCCTTCGTGATCCTGCGCGATGGCAAGCTGGCCTATGAGTGGTATCGGCCCGGCGTCGATGCGCGCACGCCGATGTCCTCATGGTCCATGTCCAAGTCGCTGGTCTCGCTGCTGGTCGGGCAGGCCATCGCCCGAGGCAAGCTGCGCGAAAGCGACCGGCTGGTGGATCTGTTGCCGGAGCTGAAGACGGGCGGCGACTACGACAAGGTCACGGTGCGCGACCTGCTCGACATGCGTTCCGGCGTGTTCGTGGCCGAGAACTATCGGCCATACTGGCCCTTCACCGGCGCGGCGCGCATGTACCTGACGCGCGACCTGCCGGGTTTTGTCGCGCAGAACCGCGAGATGGAATTCACGCCGGGCAGCGCAACGGCCTATCGCAGCGTCGACACGCAGTTGCTCGGGATGGCGCTGGCGCGAGCCGCCGGCGGCAACCTGGCGGACCTGTTGGCGCGCGACATCTGGCAGCCCATCGGCGCCGAGCGGTCGGCCACCTGGAACCTGGACCGCGCAGGCGGCACGGAAAAGGCGTTCTGCTGCGTCAACGCCACCGCGCGCGATTTCGCGCGCGTCGGCCAGATGCTGGCGGACCAGGGATACGTGGCGGGGCGGCAGGTGGTGCCGGGCGCCTGGGTGGCGCGCATCGCGGCGCCGGTGACGACGCCGCTGGATGGCTGGGGCTATTCCGCGCAGTGGTGGCATCGCGGCCCCGACGATGGCGAGGACTATTCCGCCATGGGCATCTACGGCCAGTACACCTACGTGCATCCCGGCCGGCGCGTGGTCATCGTCAAGCTCAGCGATCATGGCACCGAGCAGGACGAGCGCAGCACCTACGACGTGTTCAGGGCGATCGCCCGGCGCTAGGCGCGCCGGGCATCGCCGCTCGGCGACGCTCAGCCGGGCTCGCCGTCGTACAGGTGGGCGATCACCAGCTGCTTGCGGAACTCGAAGCCGCGCTGCGGCCAGGTGCCGACGTATTCGGCCAGGGCCTGCTGCCCGGCCGGATAATCCTCGCCGTTGACGCGGCAGTCCGCGCTGATCTCGCCGTTGGCGTCGCGCGCGGCATACAGGCGGATCGCGGCATAGCCGCCATCGCGCAGGATGCCGTGGAAGGCATCGAGCGAATTCGTGAACAGGCAGCAGGGGCAGAACGGATGCTCTTCGTCCTGCGCCGGCGCGGGCGATTCGGCATAGTGCGCGACCGGGCCGAGCACCACGCGGCGGCGCAGGCTGGCGCCGCCGTCGTCGGCCGGGAATTCCATGATCATGCAGGGACAGTCGGGCTCGTCGCTGGCGCTGTCGCGCAGCGCCACCGCGTCCGTCGCGGCCCATTGCGAGAATCCCCGGCGGAACGCGCTGACCGCGTCTTCGTTGCTGATCGAATGCTGATACTCGAACACGCCTTCCGGCGCCAGCTCGGGGTGCCAGGCCTGGATGGTGGTGGACGTCCGCATGTTGCCGTCCTCGGACAGCTGAGCGCTCACCAGTTGCGGCAGCAGCCAGAAGCCGTCGCCGGTGCGCAGCCAGGCCTCGTCGCGTGTGGCGGGGATGTCGCGTTCCTGCAGGGCGGCGAGCAGCAGCTCGGTCAGGTCGATCTGCTCGTCCCAGCTTTCCTCGCCTTTTTCGAAGTTGATCGCGAAGGTGGAGATGTCGCCCGGATTGCCGGGGCTGACGCGGGGAGTGGGGGCGGCGGAAGAGGCCATGTCGTGGAGGGTTCTGGATCAGGTGTAGGAGACGGGATCCGCGTGCGCGCGTTGCGGCGCGGGCGGGGCTGCGTCATTTATAGCGGTCTTGCCGTGACAGGTCCAGCCGCGGTTACGCACGGTAAAGCCTCGACGCCCGGCGCCCGCGAATTCGCGGTGTTTTCAGCGTTCAGCCGGGGCCTGGCCTTGAGGCATAATGCCAGCCCATTGGCGCGGGCACCGGGCTCGCTCGGAGCAAGCCATGAACAGGATAGAACTGCGCCGCGTCCGTAGCGGCGATGCCGCCGACCTGATCGCCGCGAATCAGGCCAACCAGCACTACCATCGGCCCTGGGTCGCGTCATTGACGGACCAGGCGGGCTTCGACGCCTGGTTCGCGCGCACGCTCACCGGACCGAACGTGGGCCTGCTCGCGCGCGAACGCGCGTCGGGCCGCCTGGTCGGCGTGGTCAACATCAACGAGATCGTCGCCGGCGCTTTTCTCAGCGCCTATCTGGGCTATTACGGCATGTCCGAATTCCGTGGCAGCGGCATGATGGGCGAGGCCCTGCGCGCCACGGCCGAGCTGGCGTTCGGCGAACTCGGGCTGCATCGCCTGGAGGCGAACGTGCAGCCCGCCAATACGGCATCCATCGCGCTGCTGCGGCGCGCCGGATTCCGCAAGGAAGGGTTTTCGCCGCGCTATCTGCGGATTGACGGGCAGTGGCGCGACCACGAGCGTTGGGCCCTGCTGGCCGACGAAGATGCGCAAGCTGGCGCGGAAGGGCGGGCCGGCGCAGAAGGGCGGGCCGGCGGGGACGGGCAGGCGTAGCGCGCTTGCCCGGCGTCAGCCCGCGGAGGCGCGGCGCAGGATGAAGTCTTCGAGCAGCGCGGAAAAACCGGCCGGGTCCTCCAGGCTGGGCAGGTGGCCGGCGTCGATGAATTCGCGCGCTTCGGCGCCGGGGATCGTCCGCGCCGCGTGGCGCGAGCGTTCCTGTACATGCGGAAAATCCAGGCTGCCCCAGGCCACCAGCGTCGGCGCGGCGACGTCCGCCAGGCGCGGATAGGCGGGCGCGGGCTCCTGCGCCTGTCCGCCGGGCGCGGCGCGCAGCACGATGCCGTTCATGTCCAGGAACAAGGCCCGCGTCTCGCCCGTCACGCGGCCCTCGGCGGCGAGCACGCCATCCAGCAGCTGGCGCGCCTTGCAGCGGTTGACGCGTTCCATGTCGCCGGCGGCCTCTGCCTGGCGCAGCTCGTCCATCTGCGCTTGCACCGGCGGGTCATAGACGGGCGCGGGCGCGCCCGCGATGTTCGGCGCGACCAGCACCAGGGCGCGTACGCGCGTCGGGTGCAGCAGCGCCATGTCCAGCGCGACGCGGCCGCCCGCCGAGGCGCCCACCAGGATTGCCGGTTCGCCGTCCGTCAGCGCGTCCAGCACCGCCAGCAGGTCCGTGACCTGGGCATGGTCTTCGGGATCGGCGCGGGTCAGTCCATAGCCGCGCCGGTCGTAGGCGATGGCCCGGCCGCGCGCGGCGTGGCGGGGCGCGACGGCATGCCACATGCGGCGGTCGCACACGCCGGCGTGCAGGAACACGATGGGGGCGCCTTGGCCGCAGACGCTGGCCGCCAGCCGGGCGCGCCCGGATGTGATCCATTGGGGGGAATCCATGCCTGATCCTTGGGAGCTGAAGCAGGCGTCCATGCTACAGCGACAGGCCGTATCGTGTCCGGCCCGCGCCCGTCCCCGGCGGATTGCCTCAGGATTCCGCGCGCAGGGCCGCGAGCAGTCGTGAGTAGGTCGGCGCCAGCCGGCGCAGGCACTGGGCCGCGCTGGCGTCGCGCCGCGTGACCAGCGGATGTTGCAGGGCGCCGATGTATCGCGCCTGCTCGGCGGCCACGGCGGCGGCCCGCGGGCAGCCGGCGCGGGCCAGGCAGGCCGCCGCGTCGCTGGCGCGACGCGCGCCGACGCGGACCGCGAAATGGATCAGATGCATCCGGAGCGCGTCGTCGCAGCCGTCGAGCAGCCTGTCCGCCAGCGCTTCGGCGGCGTCGGCGTTGCCCAGCGTGCCGGCGGGAACGGGCCGTCGCGGATCCATGGCGAGCCAGCGCGCGGCGGCCGGCAGCGCGGCGCGGATGGCCTCGGTCTCCGAGACCGCCGAGATGCGCGTGAAGCCCGTGCGCAAGGTGTAGGGCGCGCCGTAGTCCACGGTATCCGCCGCCCAGGCGGCCATGAAGTCGGCCAGCGGCAACGTGGCATAGGGGAAGCCTTGCGGGTCGTGCATCAGCACGCAGCCGTCCTCGATCGCCAGCGCGACGACATAGTGATCGGCCTGGATCGGTCCCGTCATGCCTGGCTGATGCAGGAAGTATCCCATCTCGACCGGACCGATCCAGGCAGGACCATGCGCCAACGCGTCGTGCAGACGTTCCAGCGCCTCGCCCGCGCTGCCGCCGCAACTGCGGTCCGAGCGCCAGCCCAGCGCCGCCAGCGCGCCGTCGAAGCCGGCGTCCGGATTCCAGCCATGGGGATCGAACAGCGGCAGCGCGCCCCCGAGCATCTGCATGCCGAACGGACTGCCGGTGGCGAATTCGATGACGGCGGTCGACGGAGCGTGTTCGCCGAACATCATGGCGAAGCTGTTGGCATAGCAGTAAGGGCCGGAGCCGATGTAGGGCAGGTGCAGCATGGAGCCTCAGGGCGCGATGGGATAGGCGACATCGAAGCGGGCGCCGCCGGTGCCCGGGTGGATTTCGTAGGGACTGCCGGCGCAGCAGGAACCGGCCTGGCCTTCCAGCCAGCGCTCGATCGCGTCGTATAGGCGCAGCACCTGTGGGTAGGTTTGCAGCGCGGCCGGCGCGGGCAGATAGGCTTCGCGTCCGGCAGGTCGCAGCCGCAGGCTCAATTCGCCCGAGGGTTCCAGGTGGCCGGCATAGGCGATGGCGGCTTCGATCCGGCCGGCGCCATCATGGCCCACGGCTTCGTGGAAATGCAGCATCAGCGGGCCGTCGGCGGCCAGGCCGGCGCGGGCCAGGGCGTCGCGCAGCGCCGAGTCGGCGTGTTGGGCGAAGGGTTCCAGGCCGTCGATATCGACATGGGTCTGCAGGTACGCCAGCTTGGCGGCGGGCACGTCGCGCACGCGCACGGCGCCAGCCAGTCCGGCATCGCCGTCGGCGGACTGGCGGACGATGGCGTCCACCAGCTCATTCTGTTCGGCCAGGCGGTCCGCCTGCGCCGCCAGCCAGGCGCGCAGCTCGGCCGCGCGCGTCATCTCGTCCAGCGCCAGCAGGCGCGCGATGCGGGCCACCGGCAGGCCCAACCGGCGTAGCCGGGCGATCAGCCGGGCCGTGGCGGCCTGGCTGATCGCGTAATAGCGATAGCCCGTGGCCGGGTCGATGCGATCGGGCACCAGCAGGCCTTGATCCGCATAGAGCCGCAATGCCTTCGGCGACAGCTGGGTCAGGGCGCCGAAGCGGCCCGCGAGCAGATGGGTGTCGGTCATGGGCGCGAGTGTGGGGCTTGCCCCTGGGGCGAGGTCAAGCGGGCTGAGCGTCCCGCCGCCCCGGCGGCGGGACGGCATTCAGCGCGCCTGCGCGAGCGAGGCCATCGACTGGCGCATGAAGCCGAGCAGTTCATCGCTGGCCCAGGTGCCGGCGGTGAGTCCGGGCTCGCTCATCATGGCCTGCCGGAACTTGGCGTGGGTGGCGGGGTCCTTGCCGGCGTAGCTGCTGAACAGCGTCATCCAGCGACGGGCCAGGGCCTGGCCGGCGGGCGAGCCCGGCGCGTGGCCGGCGTCGATGGCGTCGCGCGCGTCGGCCATGAGCTGCGGCCATTCGGCGGCGCGGTCGTCGTAGTGGGCGCGCAGATGGCGGATCTCCCCGGGCGTCAGGTACTTTTCATAGACCAGCAGCTTGCTTTCCGAGAAGGCGCGCAGCACGTAGTCGCGCATGGCCGGCGAGATGCCGACGTGTTCCTGCATCGATGGCTCGCGTTCGTACATGGCGTTCAGCTTGACCAGCAGGCGCGGATCGCCGCCGGTGTCGCGGACCAGCAGCGTCATCCAGCGCGTCGCCAGCTCGCGCGGCCGCTGTGCCTCGGGTGCGACGCCGGCGTCGATCTGGGCGCGCACCTCGGCGATCAGCGCCAGCCAGTCGGCGTCCGGCGAGCCGCTCTGGCTGCTGCGATACATGGGCAGGCGGTCGAGTTCGTCTTGCGAGAAGTATTTGTCGTACATGGTCATCAGT
This sequence comes from Achromobacter sp. Marseille-Q0513, assembly GCF_018195695.1. NCBI lineage: Bacteria > Pseudomonadati > Pseudomonadota > Betaproteobacteria > Burkholderiales > Alcaligenaceae > Achromobacter > Achromobacter sp. Marseille-Q0513. The sequence goes on from NZ_JAGTJY010000149.1 coordinate 11,478, forward strand.
TCCAGAGTGTTGAGCCAATCGGCCAGCTCCGGTTCCGCGCCGCCGAGCAGCTGGCCGTGCAATTGCGCCAGTCTTGCGCGCAGTTGCGCGGCCTGCTCGATCTGCCGGTCGAGGGCGGCGATCTGCCGCGCCACGATGCCGGCCAGCGGGACGCCGGGCTGGTCCAGGAAAGCGCCGATCTCGGCCAGCGACAGTCCGAAGCGGCGCAGCGCCTGGATCTGGTGGAGCCGGGCGATGTCGTCGCGGCCGTACAGCCGGTAGCCGTTCTCGGCGCGCGCCGAGGGACTGAGCAGACCGATCGCGTGATAGTGGTGCAGCGCGCGGACCGTCAGTCCGCTGCGCTTGGCCAGTTCTCCTACTTTCAGCTGCATCGTTTCCCTCCGTGAGTGGCGCAGACCGAACTCTGGAGCGTTACGTTACGTGAGGGTCAAGCGGAAAGGCAATGTCTCGTTTGGGCCACAATAGGGACTGGCGCCGCGCCTGGCCGCGCGGCTTTCCCGCTTCACGCCTTACGGATCCCGCCATGTTCAATGACCTGTTCCTGCTCGGCAAGCTCACCGGCCTGGGCCTGGTGATCATGCTGCCCCTGGCCAATCCCCTGACTTCCATGACCATGCTGCTGTCGCTGGGACAGCACATCCCGTACAAGGAGCGCGCGCGGCAGATCCGCCAGGCGGCGTTCTACGTGGTGGGCATCATGCTGGTGACCTACTACGCCGGGGCCTGGATCATGAGCACCTTCGGCATTTCGATCCCCGGGTTGCGCATCGCGGGCGGGCTGATCGTCATGGTGCTGGGCTTCAGCATGCTGTTCCCCAAGACGCAGCCCGAGGACGCGCCCGAGGTCGAGCAGACCGACGCGGCGGCCCGGCGCGGCGCCGCCCCCAACATCGCCTTCGTGCCGCTGGCCATGCCGGGCACGGCGGGGCCGGGCACCATCGCCATGATCATCAGCGCGGCCTCGTCGATGAATTCCGATGAGTTGGCGCATGTGCCGGCCTGGGTGCTGGCGGTGGTGCCTATCGTGGTGTTCGCGCTGCTGGGCCTGATCTTCTGGATCTGCCTGACCTCGGCCGGCAAGATCGTGGCGCTGATCGGCCATGAAGGCGTGGAGGCCATCTCGCGCGTGATGGGTTTCCTGCTGGTCTGCATGGGCGTGCAGTTCGTGATCAACGGCGTGCTGGAGATCGCGCACGGACTGCCCTGAGCGGGGGCGGGCGGAGCGCATCCGGCTGCCGGGCCGGCGCGTCCGCCCGCGGTCTTACCTGGCGAACTTCTTGGCGCCGGCCACGCACAGGATCACGCCCACCGTGACGCCCAGCATGGCCACGCTGACGTGCTCGTGCAGCAGGCCCGCCGCCAGCGCCAGCCCGAAGAAGGGCTGCAGCAGCTGCAGCTGGCCGACGGCGGCGATGCCGCCCTGGGCCAGGCCCCGATACCAGAACACGAAGCCGATGAACATGCTGAAGAGCGCCACATAGGCCAGGCTGATCCAGGCCGGCGTGCTGATGTTGGCGAAGGTCGGGGGCGCCAGCGTCCAGGTCATCGCCGCCATCACCGGCAGCGACAGCACCAGCGCCCAGGAGATCACCTGCCAGCCGCCCAGCTTGCGGGACAGCCGGCCGCCCTCGGCATAGCCCAGCCCGCAGACGATGATGGACGCCAGCATCAGCAGGTCGCCCTCGACCGAGGCGCTCACGCCCTGGGTCAGCGCGAAGCCGACCACGAAGAGGCTGCCCAGGATCGAGAACAGCCAGAAGGCCGGGCGCGGCCGCTCGCCGCCTCGGATCACGCCGAAGATGGCGGTGGTCAGCGGCAACAGGCCGACGAAGACGATCGAGTGCGCCGAGGTCACGTGGCGCAGGGCCAGCGCCGTCAGCAGCGGAAAGCCGACCACCACGCCGAGCGAGACGATGATGAGCGGAATGATGTCCTGGCGCGCGGGGCGTTTCTGCCGGAACAGGAGCAGCACGGCGACGGCCAGCAGGCCGGCGATGGCGGCGCGCGCCACCGTCAGGAAGAGGGCGTCGAACTCCAGCACCGCGACCCGCGTGGCGGGCAGCGAGCCGCTGAAGATGACGACGCCGAGAAAACCGTTGATCCATCCGCTCGCGGTCCGGTCGTCCGGCTTGTTCCGCAAGATAGCTGTCTGTTGCATGATTGCCTGCGCAAAATGGCGTTGCTGGAAAAAGGCAGCGGCAAGCCGTCAGGACGGCCGCCGCTGCCGGCAGGGGAGCCGTTCGGGGGAACGCGGACCCTGCCGATGCAATGCTATGCTTCCGGATCAGTACAATCAAACAATTGTCATGGATACATCTTCCCATGCCCCAAGCCCGCTACAAGCAGCTGGTTGACGCCTACGCCGCCGATATCCGCGAAGGGCGCCTGGCCCCGGGCACGCGCCTGCCCACCCACCGGCAGCTCGCCGCCAGCCAGGGGCTGGCCCTGGTCACGGCCTCGCGCGTGTACGCGGAACTGGAATCGATGGGCCTGGTCAGCGGCGAGACCGGCCGTGGCACTTTCGTGCGCGAGCCGGAATGGCCGACCTTCCTGGGTACGGACACGCAGACGGCCGCCGCCAGCATGGCCGACCTGAGCTTCAACTATCCGTCGCTGCCGGGCCAGGCCGAGCAACTGCGCGCCGCCTTGCGCCAGCTGGCCCAGTCCGGCGACCTGGACGCGCTGCTGCGCTATCAGCCGCATGGCGGCCGGCCCCATGAACGCGCCGTCGCGGCGCGCCATCTGGCCACGCACGGACTGCGGGCGCCGGCCGAGCGCGTGCTGATCGTCTGTGGCGCCCAGCATGGGCTGGCCGTCGCCGCCACCGCCCTGCTGCGGCCGGGCGACGTGGTGGCGGTGGATGCGCTGACCTACTACGGCTTCAAGGGCGTGGCCGAGGCGCAGCGCCTGGAGCTGGCGCCGGTCCCGGTCAGCGCCGAGGGGCCGGACCTGGACGCGCTGGAACGCCTGTGCCGCGCGCGCCGCGTGCGCGCCATCTACTGCATGCCGACGCTGCACAATCCGCTCGGGTGGGTGCTGGACCAGGCCGGTCGCGAGCGCCTGGTGGCCATCGCGCGCCGCCATGACCTGATCGTGATCGAGGATCAGGTCTACGGCTATCTGGTGCATCCGCAGCCGGCGCCGCTGGCGGCCCTGGCGCCGGAGCGCACGGTCTATGTGTCCGGCCTGTCCAAGAGCGTGGCGGCCGGCCTGCGGGTCGGTTTCATCGCGGCGCCCGATGCCTGGCTGCCGGCCATGGAACGGGTGATCCGCAGTTCGACCTGGAACACGCCCGCCGTCATGTCCGCCATCGCCTGCATGTGGATGGAGGACGGCACCGTGGCGGCGCTGGAACAGGCCAAGCGCGAGGATGCGCGCGTGCGCCAGATGCTGGCGCGCCGCATCCTGGCGGACCTGCCCGTGATCGCGCATCCCTCGTCGTACTTCCTGTGGATCCCGCTGGCGGAAGAGGCGCGCGCCGACCAGATCGCCATGTCGCTGCAGCGCCAGCAGGTGGCGGTCACGACCGCCGAGCCGTTTGCCACCACGTCCCAGGTGCCGCACGCGATCCGGCTGGCGCTGGGCTCGGTGGACATGGCGGTGCTGGAGGACTCGCTGGAGAAGATCAGGCGAGCGGTGCCGGCGTATTGAGGAAGGGGTCGGGATTGAGCAGCGCGTTTTCCAGCGCGCCTTCCATCACGGCCAGCATCCCCGTCCGCGTCTCGCGTTTCGCGGTGAAACCCGCCATCGCCAGCCGCAGCGCCGGGCAGTAGTAGGCCGCCGTGCCCCAGTAGCCCAGGTGGAAATACACCTCGGCGCCGCCGATGCGCTTGGCGAACAGGCCCAGGCGGTAGCCGTCGGCGCCCTCGTGGGCGCCGGGCGCCAGCATCTCGGCCAGCGTGGCGGGGCGCTCGTAGACGCGGCCTTCGAACAGGTCGGCGGTCCAGCGCGCCAGATCGCGCGCCGACATGACCAGTCCGCCGCCGCCATAGAGATCCATCGTGGCGCTGACATCGGTCACGTCCCGCCCGCCCAGGAACCGGCGCGCGCGCGGCGCCGCGCCCCCCCCCCCGCGGGCCCCCCCCCCCCCCCCCCCCACCCGCCCGGCGGGCCCTCACCACCCCCCCGCCCCGCCGACGCGCCGCCCGTTGCTCGCCGTGC
>NZ_JAGTJY010000014.1:0-42800 GCF_018195695.1 Achromobacter sp. Marseille-Q0513
CATGTGGCCGGTCAGCGCCGTCAGCCTCCCCCACCCACGGCCGTCGCAACGCCCGTCTCCTGGCCATCTGCCAGGGCCTGTTCGTCGCCGCCATCTCCATCGACCTGACGCTGACGGCGCTGACCGGCCACATGCTCGCGCCCAACAAGGCCTTGTCGACCCTGCCATTCGCGCTGATCACGGTCGCGGGCGCACTGGTCACCTGGTTTGCCTCGTTGCTGATGCAGCGCATCGGCCGGCGCAGGGGATTCACGCTGGGCGCGCTGGCTGGCGCGGCGGGCAGCGGTTTATCGGTATGGGCCGTGTTTCATGCCGACTTCTGGGTGTTCTGCGCCGGCACCGCGCTCGTCGGCGTATTCCAGGCCTTTGCTCAGTACTACCGACTGGCGGCGGCGGACGCCGTCGAGCCCGCCGCCAAGAGCCGCGCGATCTCGGTGGTGATGGCGGGCGGCGTCATCGCTGCCATTGCCGGCCCCGCATTGGCCGCCTGGAGTCGCGATCTTTTCGCACCGGTCGCCTTCGCCGGCGCGTATTTGATGGTGGCCTTGCTGGCGCTGCTGTCGGCCGCGCTGCTGTGGGTCGGCTATCGCGACGCCGAAGCGCCCGCCGCGGCAGGCGAGACCCAGGCCGGCCTGCCGGCGCGACCGCTGCGCGAGGTGGCCCGCCAGCCGGTGTTCGTCGCCGCGCTTGCCAACAACGTGGTCGGGTCGGTGTCGATGATGTTCATCATGACCGCCGCGCCGCTGGCCGCCGTGGCGTGCAGCCACAGCATCGGTGACGGCGCCAACATCATGCAATGGCACCTGGTCGGCATGTACGCGCCGGCCTTCTTTGCCGGCACGCTGATCCAGCGCTTCGGCCTGCCTCGGGTGCTGGGCGCCGGCATGCTGCTGAACGTCGCGTGCTCGCTGATCGCGATGACGTCGCCGTCGCTGCCCGCGTTCTATGCGGCGCTGTTCTGCCTGGGGGTGGGATGGAACTTCATGTTCGTCGGCGGCACCACGCTGCTGGCGCAGTCCTACCGTCCGTCGGAACGCGCCCGCGCGCAAGGCGCGGCCGAGATGCTGCGCTATGCCGCCACCGCGCTGGCCACCCTGGCGGCCGGACCGGCGCTGGACGCCTTCGGGTGGCAAGCGCTGAACGCGGCCATGCTGCCGGTGGTGCTGGCGGCCGGCCTGATGACGTGGTGGTGGGCGCGTGGGCCGGCCCGGGGGGTAGCGGTGGCCGGGTCGGATTGACGCTGCGAGCTACCGGCGCCAGGCGAGAGCCTGGGCCGATGTCCCGCGCGACCCGCACCGCATGACCGGGCGTGAAAATCTGCCGCGCCGTTGCCGCCGGCGCCGTTGCTCGAGCGCTTTCAGGCATTGCGCCACGCTGGGCTGCATCTGGTCGTCGGACAGGGCCGCGCGGTCCGATACTTCGGGACACCGCTGGTACTGCGCCCGAGCGGTGGAGAGCAGTGGAATTGTCTTGAAGGCTGATCACTCCGTCGGCACGCGATCTATCCAAACGCCAAAGTCGGCACTGGATGTCCGCTCCCTGCCTTTGGCAACGACTGCTCCGTGCCGAGAGCCGCCTTTGGCGATCGGCTGTTTCCGACTTGTAGCGGAAATTCAGTTTGCAGATTTCAATGTCTGGTGGAGGTTGGAAGCGGTCCTTCGACATCCAAACAGGCCGCTGCTTACAGCCTTCCTGGTGCTTTGGTACCTTCCGCTGGTACATCCAAGCAGGAGGTCTCCGCTAAGTATTCAGGTGTCGCAAGCTCGCCAAAGCACTCCCAATAGAAGCGCCGATCTATTGCGGTGTTAGACCAATGAGTGTGCTCCAGCTTTGCCAATGCTTCTCTCAAAGACCATGCTGCGCACGGTGCCTCGCGAGCGTAGCTCGAAGCGCTGCTTTGTCGCTCGCAGGAAGGTGATCCCAAGCAATCCGCAGACCGGGATGGACTCCAAAATGTTTGCAGGTATCGGGTGTCAGCTTGTTGGACAGGATAATGGCTCCGGCATCATCGAACGAGATCAGGCCACGGTCGAACAAGTTATCCAGTGGCACCGATAGCAGCAGGCCGTTGTTCACGTCGCCGCGAAGAGCCTCGTCAAGACTCCACGCGACGATGTGCGACGCACGGAGCTGGTCATTGCAAGCGACGCCGTGAACCGAGCACTTGTCCGACCATCGGCGTTGAAGAGCTCGCCGAAAAGCTGCGTGCTGAGGTCCTCGGACCCAAACTTCCCGCAGTAGCTCTGATGCAACAGGGTCTACCGAGCCGCCGTCGCCGCTGCTTGGAGGCAACGCTCCCGCTATTAGCAGTTCCTTCACGGCTTGTGCCTGCGCAGCCTCACGCTTAAGTTCACTGAGAATGGCCTGGAAGCCAAGAGCGCTTTGTTTGAGGCTTGTTTTTGCGTAGTGAACGTAACCCTCGATGGCCTGAATCACGTTAGGCACAACGCGCTCTCCAAGCCGAGCAACGATCGCGTCGACAAAGAGCTGCAGCCCGAAAGCGCGCATGGGTGCCTTAAACGTTTCCCCCGCGACTAGGCATCGGAAATTGTTGAAGTTCGCACTGGCCGTGCCTTTGTTGATGCCATAGATTGCGCTCAAGGACTCAAGTTCATGTGCGCGCATGGAGTCTTGCAGATACGTACGCACTGCTGCATCGCGAATCGCCAGGTAGTCTTCGTCAGGAAGGATATGGCCGCGGGATTTACGTGCCGGCCCCGAGCCATCGAGCGCGTGTGTGTTCGGAAGCGCGACCTCCTCGCACCCGGTACCAATGCCTGCCATTGGCACTTGCAACTTGAGCCAAAGGGCGGAACCATCGTCCTGGAGGCGGACATCCGTGATGTCAAAGACGTGGTCTGGCGAGCAACGGTGCGTCTTACCATCTTTCAGGATGGCCCTCATTGGGAAAGGCTGTGGCATGGCTGCAGCGATATGCAGCGCATCCCACAATGACTGCCGGTTCTGCGAGGTGGGCCTGCCACGCTCTTTCGCAACACGGTACCAGTGCTCCCCCGTCTCAGGGTTCTTTGTAATGCCCCACCGCTCGAACTCCCGCGTGCCGTCGATGCAGTGGAAGTTCCAGATCGTCATGCCAAATCGCTTGGCGTTCGCGTTGCGAGCATTGCCCATCGGCACATCGAAAGCAAACCAGCGCTGCCCAGCCTTCAGCACTTGCAGCTTCTCCAGATATGCGCGGTCGGATGGAAGCGAGTAGATCGTCACTAATGGTCCTCACAAGGTCATCTAGTTGGAATGCTCTTGTAGACGATCTGACTGACCGTCTAGGCCACGCATCCAGCGTGTCCGCTATGTTCTGGGCGTCTCACGGTATCGGGTTAGCGGTGCGGGCGCGGAGATGTCCGCTATCGCTGCAAAACAGATACTCAATTGTATTCGCCTAACTTCCGCTTTTGGCCGCGAACCGCCGTTGGTGACGGGCAGCTTTCGACCCAAAGCGGCCAGTCATCTATCGAAATTGACGACTGTATAAAATCGTGCATTTAAATCGACGGGATTACCGAGGCGATGTTGAATCCGCGGAAACTAACGAAAGAACCATATTCTGACACAAAGAAAGGCTCCGCCGAATAAAATTGACCATGCTCCCACTGTCGCAAATCGCGAGGCTGTGCGAAGGGTACGAACAATTTCATCTATGACCGCAACATGATTCTTTCGCAGTTTTTGTAGAGCTGAAAATTCATTTGGAGACATGCGAACGCCCAAAGCCGTCCAAAGTGCGCCGAACATGCTTAAAACTGTTCCATTGAGTTCAAAGAAGAGACTCCAACCAACCTTCCCGAAAAGACCGCTGAGAAACGTAAGCTCTAACAAGACGACAGCTATCGTGGCCACGACAATAACCACCCAAGCAAAAAGGTCCGCCTTTGGCTCACGCAAGATTGAAAGTGCCGCACGAGTATTCTCAGAGGGCCTTTTAGCTCTATTCATAATGAATATTTAGGGTGGTTGTTAGTTTGAAAGCGAACTATAAACGGCTGCCAGTAAGACAGCGACCGCAGTCCGCTTCTGGCCGTCGGCGGAAGTCCGCCGCTGACCTATGAGATAAGAATTGACGAGAACCGGACGTTCCGACGTCGCGTGCGTGATCGACAGGGAAATTTCGTTCTACGATTCAATGAGATGCAACGATTCTTGCAAGCGTTGCACATGCACTGCCGCCCCATCGCCGTCTTGGACAGCGATTCCTTTGCCTGGCGGGACGTCGTCGCGCCGTATCAGTCTTCACTCTGACCACTGCGGATTCCAGACGACCTCCCATAAATGGCCGTCGGGGTCCTGAAAGTAGCCTGAATAACCGCCCCAGAACGTGTCGTGCGGTGGCTTGATGATCCTCGCCCCTGCCATACTCGCCTGCCCCATGACAGTGTCGACTTCGCTTCTTGACGAGACGTTGTGGCCAAGCGTCATCTGAGTCGGATTGATCGGCGTTGCCGTCAATCCCGTGTCGTGGGAAATGCTCGTCCGCGGCCAGAGCGCTAGGCGAAGGCCAGACTGCAAATCTAAGAAGACGACAGCACCATGCTCGAACTCGGTGCCTACTATGCCGTCGGTGGAAAGGCCTAATCCATCTCGGTAAAAGCGCAACGACACCTCAAGATCTTCAACGCCGAGGGCGATGACGGTAACTCGTGGCTTCATGTGCGTGCATCCGTTTTGAGCTACGAGTCTATCTCGGCCGCCACTTGGAAGCCGATAGCAGTCGCCATGAGGCCACTGTCGACCCAAAGTGGAAATCGGCTATGCACGATTGAGCCCCGAAAAGCTGACCCTCAGAGCGCGCACACGTCCAGTCGCTGCGCGTCAACCTAGACAAACGACGTAGCCCCGCCATCCGCGCCGACTCCGAGTGTCCAGAGGTACTTGTCGAAAATGCGGTCAGCGAACCAAAGTTCTTTGAAAACCGCCTTTGCCTCGGCATGCACATCGGACGGGATGCAAGTCCACGCAAGTTGGCGAGGCAGGTCGACGAGCGCTTCCGCCAGAACTCCCTTGTGCGCGTCAAACTGATCTTTCCAGACTGCCGCATACTGCTCGTAGTCGACACCCAATTTGCCTCGAACGCCTCTGAGGCGGCCGAGTGCATCAACTGCTCGCTTGTCCAGTATTCGCACCTCGTGCTCGCCAGCAAACCATAAAAACTTCGTGGCTGCCGACAGTAGATTGGTTCCAGTAATGCTCTTTACCGGCGCGACCTTGCCCAGTTCAATCGCGAGAGTGTGTACCTTGACTTCGGCTTGCTCCGCGCTTTGAGCGGCGACCGTTAAGTGCGCTGCCGCCGTCACCCATCGTTGGCTGCTCGAGAGCGGATTGTCCTTTTCGGTCTTGAATCCGCGGGCTACCATGTACTTCGCCGCGAGATCTCCCAGGACGAGGGCATCAATTGCCCGAGAGCCGTTTTTTTTCAGCTCTTTCATGAACTTGCGGTCTGTCATGAACCATTGATTGGCATAGGACAGCGCCGAGTGCTTCATCAACCAAGGCGCGCTTACATTTGATTTTGTCTTCGTCGATTTCATTGATCTCCCTTTTCGCAGAATCTGGTGAAAACGTGGAGTGCACGCCACCGGAGGACGGCCGGTGTGATCATCCGACCCGTAAGCAGACTGATGCAATCAGTCTGCTCCTGGCCAGCAACAGACACCGTCTAGGGCAAGCAAGTCGCCAGCCGACATGCTAGCAGGCAGACAACCGTCTGCCTGCCCGAACCCTGCAAGACGGCACACCTGCCCCGGCGGCACTTCGAACGGCAAGCGGAAAGCCCGTTCCAACCACTGCGCATGCCGCGCCCGTGCCTTGCGGATCGAAACATTCCGGCGGGCATCCGCCGGCATCGACTCCTGATCCGAAAGCACATGCTGCGAAGACGCCATGAGCCGCTCGACGGCCAGTTCCACAAAGGCCCGCGCGCGCCGTGGCGCCGCGCGACTGCCTGACCGGCCAGCGTGGCTTGCAGCTCCAGGCCCATGTCATTGGTGCATAGCACCGGGGCGAGATCGTAGTCCACCAGATTGCCGCCGACGCGCACGGTCCACGGCATGGGCTTGCCGGCCCTCGGATGCTGGTAGACGCTGCAACGGTGCGCAACCAGCTCCGCAAGGCTGGGGCCATCGGACGCAGCGCCATCATACGTCACCGTCGAGGCGCCTAAGCGCCCTTCGAGCGTGCCGCCTCGACCAGGTTGTCGCGCAGCGCGACGACCTGCTCCCGCAAGGAGGCGAACTGATCGCCCGTGAGCCCGCAAGCGTCGCTCAGGTTGATGCTTGCGGTCTTCTCGCGCAGCAGCCGGCCCTCATCGGTCAGGCGCACCCGAACCAGCCGCTCATCCACTGAATCGCGCACGCGTTCCAGGTAGCCCATGCCTTCAAGCTTCTTGAGTATCGGCGTGAGGGTGTTGGACTCCAGGAAGAGCTTTTCGCCCAGGCTGCTGACGGTCTGGGCGTCCTCTTCGAAGAGGGCGATCATCGTCACATATTGGGTGTAGGTAAGCCCGAGCGCATCGAGGATGGGACGGTACACGCGGCCGAACGCCAGGTTGGTCGAGTACACGGCGAAGCAGAGGAATTCCGCCAGCTTTCTCTGGGACGGATCGGTTGGCGTCTTGGACTTCATCTGTACCTCACGGCTGGCTGATCGGATCGAATGCACCACTTTACATCGCATGCGATGTGGTCGCAAACGATTGGATACAAATTTCCGCGCCATCGATCATTGACGTCGGGATAGGTCATCTTTACCATGCGCTTCAATCGTATTCGATTTAATCGAATGCGATAAATAACCCAACACCCGGAGCTGACCATGACCACCCGCATCCAGAAAGTCCTCTTGACCGGCAAGACCCATACGACCGTTGCCCGCAACGGCGCCGCCCCGAACGGCGAGGAACGGCTCGATATCCGTCTGTCGACGCCCAACAACCCGAGCCTGGTTCACGCGTTCGAGGCCATCCAGCCCCATCCGACCGCCGAACAGCTTTTCGCCGGCGCCTGGTCCGCCTGCTACACCAGCGCGCTGGAAGTCATCGCCAAGCAGATGAAGGTTCAACTGCCCGACGATCGCGCGGTAGCGGTGGAAGTGGACCTGGGCATGTCGGGCAGCGCCTATCTGCTCCAGGCCCGCTTCAACGTGTTCCTGCCCGGACTGGACCCGGCCCTCGCCGAACAGATTGCCCACGCGGCCGACGAAATCTGCCCGTACTCAAAGGCCACGCGCGGCAATATCGACGTGACCCTGAGCGTCCATGCGTCCTGAAGGAAAAGCGACATGCGCAAGCTCCTGCTGGTGCTCATCCTGTTTGCCGGCGGGCTGGCGCATGAACTGCGCAACCCGCTGAGCTGCCAGGCCATCACGGCGCGCAAGGACATCGGTCCGCGCCGGCAAAAGCGAGAGCCATGAATCCAAGCCGGGCTCTCGTCCTCCCCTACCCCGCACCTATCGGTACATCCCATGCTGATCCTGCTTGTGGCCTTTATCGGCGGCATCCTCACCATCGTGAGCCCGTGCATCCTGCCCATCCTGCCGTTCGTGTTCGCGCGTGGTTCGGGCTCATTCCGTACGCATGCGTTGCCCCTGCTGGCGAGCATGGCTGTCGCTTTCGCGGCAGTCGCCAGCCTTGCGGCTGTCGGCGGATCGTGGGTGGTGACACTCAATGAAGGCGCGCGCCATGCCGCGATGGGACTGCTGGCGCTCTTCGGGCTCGCGCTCCTGCTGCCCACGGTGAGCGACTGGATGAGCCGGCCCTTGCTTGCCCTGGGCAAGCGCCTGACCGACAGCGCGCCCGGCGCGCCGCGCATGACCGGGCTGCTGTCCATTGGAGTGGGCATCGGCACCGGTCTGCTGTGGGCGCCGTGCGCCGGCCCCATCCTCGGGCTGCTGCTCACCGGCGCGGCGCTCAACGGGGCGAATATCGAGACGTCCCTGCTGCTGTTGTCGTTCGCATGCGGTGCCGCGCTGGCGCTGGCCGCGGCGCTGTGGCTGGGACGTCGCATGGCGGCCGCCCTGCGCCGCGTCGTGCCGCTGGCCAACGGCATGCGCCGTCTTGCGGGCGCCGCCGTGCTGGCCGGCGTTGCCTTGCCTGCGCTCGGCTGGAATCCGGCGCTCGTCTCCAGCGCGACGGCGCCCGGCATCGCGCGACTGGAACAGCAACTGATCGCACAAGTGCGCCCGAGTTCGTCCGTCCAGGCACCAGCGGCCGCCAGCGGTCCGCTGGCGGCGCTGCCTGGCACGGACGGCTGGCTGAATTCGCCGCCGCTCGACGCCGCCGACCTTGAGGGCAAGATCGTACTGGTCGACTTCTGGACCTACTCGTGCATCAACTGCCTGCGCACGCTCCCCTATCTGAAGACCTGGCACGAAAAGTACAAGGATGCGGGGCTGACGGTGATAGGCGTGCACGCGCCCGAATTTGCATTCGAGAGGCGCCCAGCCAATGTGCGCCAGGCCGTCGCGGATCTGGGCATCCGGTATCCGGTCGCCCAGGACAACGCGTTCAAGCTATGGCGCGCGTTCCACAATCAGTCCTGGCCCGCCTTCTACCTGCTCGATGGTCGGGGTCGCCTGCGCTACGCCGTGGCGGGCGAGCACGACTACGCGCGAACGGAGCGGATGATCCAGGATCTGCTTGCACAGGCGGGGCGGAAGCTTCCCGATGCCAGCGTCGTGACGCCGGAAGCCCGCGGCGTGGAAGCGCCTCCGCAGTGGTCCGCGCTGCATTCCGGCGAGAGCTATCTGGGCCATGACAAGGCAAGCGACTACGCGCCGGGCGCCACTCCGATCCTGCCGGACAGGGAGCGGGTGTATGCGCCCGCGGCCGAACTGGGCGCGAACCAGTGGACGCTGGCCGGCTCATGGCGACTGGAACCGGAGCGCGCGGTGGCCACCGAGTCCAACGGCCGCATCATCCAGCGCTTTCGCGCCCGCGACCTGCACATGGTGCTGGGCCCCTCCGCGGATGGCCGGCCGCTGCGCTTTCGCGTCACGCTGGACGGCCGACCGCCGCTGGCCGACCACGGAACAGACATCAACGCGCAGGGAGAAGGCGTCATCGACCGGCAGAAGCTCTATCAGCTCATCCGGCAACAGTCGCCGGACCGGGACCGGGTCTTTCAGATCGAATTCCTGGACCCAGGCGTTGAAGCCTACGCCTTCACTTTCGGCTGACGAGAACTTGAGGCGGCCTGGGAACGAGCTACCGCCAGCCCTGGCCAACGGCAGCGAAGTCGAGCTACGACCCACGCTAGTGCGAGGCGGGCGCACTGACTCCCACTCCGGTCTGGCTGCGCACATATAGATCAAGGAATCGTGCGCGCTCTGACGCCGCCGCCTCGCTGCGGTCCAACAGCGACACGACGATGGCCACGGCGAACGCCAAAGGCATCGAGAACAGCGCCGGCTGTTCATACGGAAAGAGCGCATCCGCGTAGCCCAGAACGTTGACCCACACGGACTTCGAGGCACAGACCAGGGCCACGGCGGACACCAGGCCGGTATAGCCGCCGGCCAATGCCCCTCTTGTTGTAAGTCCGCGCCAGAACATCGAAAGAAACAGGACGGGAAAATTGGCCGACGCCGCCACGCCGAACGCGATGGCCACCATGAAAGCGACATTCACTTTCTGGAAAACAATGCCCAGCAGGATGGCCACGACACCCAATGCCAGCGTCGCGAACTTCGTGAGTCGCAGCTCCTTGGCTTCGTCGGCCACCCCTCGACAGATGACGTGAACATAGAAGTCACGCGCGATCGCCGATGCCCCGGCAAGCGCCAGCCCCGACACGACGGCCAGAATGGTGGCAAACGTGATCGCCGCGAGGAAACCGAACATCAAGTCACCGCCCACGGCATGCGCAAGGTGCATCGCCACCATGTTTCCGCCGCCCAGCAACTTGCCGTTGATGTCGCCCGCCTCGAAGAACCTCAAGTCCTGGCTGACGATGACGATGGACGCCAGCCCCAGAATCAGCAGCACGTTGAAGAAATATCCGATGAAGCCACTGGCATACAACACGGATTTCCTCGCTTCCTTTGCATCCTTCACCGTGAAGAATCGCATCAGGATATGAGGCATCCCCGCCGTGCCGAAGATGAGGCCAAGGCTCAAGGAAATCGCGGCGACGGGATCCCCCAGAAGCTTGCCCGGCATCAGCAACGCCGCCCCGCTCCGGTGAATCTCCATGGCACGGGAAACCAGCGCCTCGAAATCAAAGTCGAATTTCGAGAACGCGAGCAAGGCCACGATCGTGCCGCCGATCAGCAACAGAAACGCCTTGGTGATCTGCACCCACGTGGTGGCCACCATCCCCCCGAAAATGACGTATGCCATCATCAGGAAGCCGACGATGATCAGCGCCCAGTTGTATTCCAGCCCAAACAAGAGCTTGATCAACTGTCCCGCGCCAACCATCTGGGCGATCAGATAGAAGCAGACCACGACCAGCGAGCCAAGCGCCGACATGGCCCGGATCGGACGCTGGGCCAGCCGGTAGGACGTGACATCCGCGAAGGTGAACTTTCCCAGGTTCCTCAATCTGTCGGTCATCAGCAGCAACAGCACCGGCCAACCTGTAAAGAACGCGATCAGATAGATATAGCCGTCGATGCCATCCGTGTAGATGATCGCGGTGATCCCCAGCAGCGTCGAGGCGGACATATAGTCTCCCGCCAGGGCCAGCCCATTCTGCATGCTGCTTATGCCGCCACCCGCGCTGTAGAAATCCGAAGCGGATCGGCTTCGCTTCGCCGCCCATACGGTGATTCCCAGCGTGACCAGCACAAAGCAGAAAAACAGCGCGATCGCATGCACATTGACGGGCTGGCGCGACGTCTCTCCGATTGCGACATCAGCCCATGCCGCCGGCGATGCCAGCGCCCACCCCAGGAAAAGAATCAAGAGCTTTCGCGCGCGTGTCATTGCGTCCTCCCCTCGCCCGCCTTCTCCACGAGGCTGCGGAGCATCGGATCGAACTTGCCGTTCGCGAACGAGACATAGATCGTGGAGATGATCAGGAACAGCAGGAACAAGGCCAGCTCGGCGGCGATCCCCACCGTCAAGCCGCTCCCGGCGTAGAACGGCTGCGCGGCGAATTTCGGCATCAGGCATACAACGCCCAGAAATCCGAAATAGCCCAGGAAAATAACAAGCAACAGCGAACAAACAAGTCGATTTCGACTGGAAACCAGTTTCGAGAAACTCTTGTTGGCATATATCTTCTCGAATTGCAGCGAGACTTCCGCGGCGGCCTCTTTCACCTGAATAGGCACGGAATGGCTATCAGACAAAACTGTCTCCTTTGGATTTCAAGCGATCACGGGTGCTCGCGGCGCCTGTCATTGCCTGTGTTGGGTTTTATTCTTGTGAATGTGAATGCTCGACTTCCAGCTATCCGGGAAATAGCGCTTCGGCCGCACCTCCGACGGCCTCCTTCCGTATCGCCGCTGGGGCGCACGAACCATCGTGCGTGGACCATCAATCCAGAAAGTGACGCCACCTCCATGTGGCATCACTCCCTGCGCTAGCTCATTTTTCGCGCTTCGGCCAGTTGCTTCAGGTAGGTATCCTGGATGTACCGCGTATGGATCCTGGCTTCTGCGAAGTCAGGACTGCCGATCAGCTGAAGATGGAATTCGCGCGTCGTCTGCACGCCTTCGATTTCAAGCTCCTGAAGCGCACGCTGCATCCGCGCAATCGCCTCGGCCCTGGATTCTCCCCAGCAGATCACCTTGCCCAACAGGGAGTCGTAATAAGGCGGCACCACGTAGCCCGAAAAGATATGGCTATCCATTCGCACGCCGATGCCGCCGGGCGGGGAATACCGCTGGACCTTGCCAGGCTTGGGCTGGAAATCCTGTTCCGGGTCTTCGGCATTGATGCGGCATTCAATGGCGTGACCGTTGAGCCGGACGTCCGCCTGAAGCAGCTCGATGCGTTCCCCCGACGCGATGCGGATCTGAGCCTTGACCAGGTCAATTCCGCAGACCATTTCAGTGACAGGATGCTCGACCTGGATCCGCGTGTTCATTTCCATGAAGTAGAAGCGCTGCGACGCGGGATCGAGAATGCACTCGATCGTGCCGGCGCTGCGATACTGCACATGCCTGCACAAGCTGACTGCCGCCTCGCCTATCTTCGCGCGCAACGCTGCGCTCAACACCGGCGACGGGCTCTCCTCCACAAGCTTCTGATTGCGGCGTTGCGAGGAACAGTCGCGCTCGCCCAGATGCAGGATGTTGTGGCCATCACCCAGCACCTGGATCTCGATGTGCCGGATATCTGTCAGGAATTTTTCCAGATACATGGCGCCATTGCCGAACGCAATCATGGCTTCGCGCGAGGCTTCGAGAAACGCCTTCTCGATCATCGACGCATCGTTGACGACGCGCATTCCCCGCCCTCCGCCACCCGCCGAGGCCTTCAACAGCACGGGATAGCCGATGCTCTCAGCGATCGATGCCGCTTCCTCGGCGGACGCCACGATGCCCTTGGAACCGGGAGTGGTTGGCACGCCGGCCTCTTCGGCCAGCTTCCTCGCCGTTGCCTTGTCTCCCATCGCGCGTATCGAGGCGCCTGTCGGCCCCACGAAAATGAAGCCCTCCGCTTCGACCAGATCGGCGAAATCGGCGTTCTCCGAGAGGAACCCATACCCAGGATGAATCGCATCCACGCCAAGCGCCGACGCCGCTCCCAGAATCCGCTGCGCGTTCAAGTAGCTATCTTGCGGCTTGGGGCCGCCGATGCAAACCGCGCGGTCCGCCATGCGAACCGCGAGCGAGTCCCTGTCCGCCTCGGAGAAAACCTGAACCGTTTCAATGCCCAACTCGCGGCACGCCCGCAGGATGCGGACGGCGATTTCGCCACGGTTTGCAACCAACAACCGCTTGATCTTCGAACCCATCGACACACCCCTCTCAGTTGGCAGGCTCGATCACGATGAGAGGCTGTCCGTATTCCACGGTGTCCCCGTCGGAGACCAGGATTTCCCGGACGATGCCACCCGATTGCGCCGACAGTGCGTTCATCAACTTCATGACTTCAATGATGCACACCGTGTCGTGCGCGGCAATCACGTCTCCGACGGCGACAAAGGGCTTCGCGCCAGGCTCGGGAGCGCAATAGAACGTTCCGACCATGGGCGCACGGACCGTGACGAAATGCTCTGGCCATTCATTGCGGACATGGGCAGCGGGTGCCGGCGTCGTGTTCGATGCCGCCCCGGGGACACGGATCGCGGTTTGCGGCGCCGGCTCCACGGACACGGCGACCGGCTCGGAGCCAGGCAAAGGACGTTGTGCCTGAGTCGCGGCATCGCCAAGCGGCGCATGCTTGCTCAGCGAAATCTCGATGTCGTTGTAGCGCAATCGAAACTCGCCAAACTTGTCGGCTTCCTCGACAAGCTTGATGATTTCCCTGACGTCCTGGTAGGTAAGGGTCTTATCGGTCATTCAGTTTTCTCCTGGGGTGGGCCGGGATGGTTCAGGAACCCACGATGTTCAATTGGAAATCGCCCTGCGAAATATGCACGCGGCCAATCTTGGGGCGCTGCGAGAGATGCTTGAGCAAGGCGACGATGGAATGCTCGTGCTGGTACTCGTATGTATTGGCGCCCTTCTCGCGCAGCATGTCGTCGACCTGGGAGCCGGCGAACATGTATCGCAGCAGCCGCTCATCGTCTGACGCCGTCGGATACTTCTTGCGAAGCGCGGCGACCGCAGGCTCGGGTGCGACCGGCTTCAACGCGATCTGCTTCGAGCCGTTCTCCACAATGCGATCGATCACGTCGGGGACAACAGGCGCCAAGAGCTTCCCGTAATATCCCAGCGCGTATTTCTTGATCTCATTCGGCACGACGCGATATCGCTCGCCGTGAACCACATTGAGTACCGCCTGGGTCCCGACCAATTGCGCAAAGGGCGTGATCATGATCGGGTAGCCCAACTCCTCGCGCACCCTGGCCACTTCCTCCAGCAGCTGATCGAATCGATCGGAAAGCCCGGCCTCTGCCAACTGCGACTTGAAATTGCTCAGCATGCCGCCCGGCATCTGGTGCTGGTAGTGGAACGCGTCATACTCCAGCACCTCGCCAACAGGCTTTCCCTCAGCTTCGGCGATACGCCTGAAATGCTCGCCCACATGATCGACGGTCAGGTCGTCAATCGGCACGTCGTAGCCCATCAGCCGAAGGTTGCGGGCGACACTTTGCGTGGCGGGTTGCGCCGCGCCGTTCGCCAGCGGCGCGATGGATGTGTGCAGGATATCCGCGCCGCACTTCACCGCTTCCAGGTAGACAAGCGGCGCGAGTCCGGTCAGACAGTGGCTGTGAATTTCCAGCGGCATGTCACCGATCACGCGCTTGATCGCGGGAACCAGCGTCCGGATTCGATCAACCGTCAGCAGGCCGGCGGCGTCCTTGAGCATGATGCCGTCGATGACCTTGCTCTGGACCAGTTCTCGCGCGGTCTTGACGTACAGCTCGTCCGTATGGACAGGACTGAGCGAGTACGACAAGGCGCCAAACGTCGTCACGCCCAGGCGCTTCGCGACGCGCGTGGACGCCAGAATGTTCTCGACGTCGTTCAGGCCATCGAACGCGCCGACGACGCGAAAGCCATTGGCCACGGCCCGCTCGACCCACAGCTCCAGGATGTCGTCGGGCAAGGTGTCGAACGTCATCAGGTTCTTGCTTCGGACAAGAAAGCGCAGCGGCGTGTTTTGAACCTTGCTGCGCATCAGGCGCACGCGCTCCCACGGATCCTCTTTCAGGTAGCGAACGCTGACGTCGAATTGAATCGGCGCGACCAGGTCTATCTGCGCGAAGCCTGCCTTGTCCATGGCTTCCGCCACGGGAAGCATGTGCGCTGTCTTCATTCGTGTTGCCCAAAGGCACTGATGGGCATCGCGCAGCGTGGTATCAACGATGCCGATCTTCTTGCGTTGCACGTCCATGGGACCCTCCTTTCAAGATCAATTACTATATAGTAATAGAAGAAAAGAAAGGAATCGGATTGGTGTTTTCCCTGACTTAGCACCCTTATTTTTTTGGGTTTACCTAGTTAAATGACATATCTTCCGGGCGGTCGAAGACAGCCAGAATAAAATCAATACTATGGTGTATTTAGAGACACGTCACTAGCAAGATGGCCACTGAACCGCCCCGTGAGCCCGTGCCATGCAGGTCAGCACGATGTCTCGGGCAGTTCGGGCGCGCGCGGCGCCGGCAACCACCATGCAGGCGAGATGACGGCAATCCCTGTACGCGAGAACGATGTCTTGCCGCGCATCGAACGGCAAGACCACCGCCACGGTGCTCAGGGGCCGATGGCGAGGCAAGTGTCGTGGTGGGCCTGATCTGCTTCTGTTGACGTGCTTTTGATAGTTGTAGGTATCAAACAGAGCATGATTCGATTCGCACGACCGCCCAACACCTGGGCGGGCAGGATCCCCGTGAAAAATCCAGGGCGGAATTCAGACGCACAGGCGCAGCCCGCCCGCGGGCAAGAACAGCTGCTGATAGAAAACGGGTTGCCCGGCAGAGGTGCTCCCCATGATTTCAACATGAGTCCCAGACACCTTTCCCGACACATCAAGATCGCTCAAGATGCTTTTTGGAAGCGCGATGGTTCTAACCGAGCGCATGACATTCGAGGCAGATACCTTGTATACATTCTTGGTCAACTGCACGAAGTTCTCTCCCTTCATGCTGTCCAGCGTAGCCTCCATGAAGTATGGGAACCGGTTCACATCCGCGAAGTACTGGCTGATGAAGGCATAGCCCTCGGCGACGATCTTCCGGTCTAGGCGGACGATCTCACAATCATTGGCGTCGCCGCGCAGCCAATTCGCCCACAGCGCATCCGATTCAACCTGGATCCGCCGCAGCACGGTGCTGGTCATGGGCACGAATCTTGTCCCATCAACCGAAAGCACGCGATAGATCCAGGGTTCCCCCAATCGCTTCTCTCTGGGGATGATGAACGTTCCCGCGCCCCGCTTTCTCTGGACATAGCCGCTGCTGACCAGGGAACCGACGGCTTTCTGGATGGTCCCCAGACTGAACGGCACCAGCGCCGCCATCTCCTGCTCGGTGGGAAACTTGTCCCCGTCGCGCCAATAACCGTCCTCGATCGCAGCGATGAAAATTTCTTTGAGATATTCGTGTTTCACAGGGTTCTCGGAAACCTGAACCTGATACAGCTCGAAGAAATTATTGGATTTCATATCGATAGCACACCTTCCATATCCATCTTGCCCTGCGACCCACTCTGGCGGGCCCCATTGATCCATCCGACAACAGGAGCCCCATTCGTCTTGGGAGCAGCAAATTCAATACCCGCACGAACGCCGGGAATCTACACGATCGAATTCCCGATCACCGCCAGACGATAACCCAGACAAGTCAGCTGAACGCGTTCAGCCCGCCCGCGAAGCCAGACGGCTGGCACAAGACGCCTGCTGGAGCGCCCCGCGTGCGGAGCCGGGGCCGCGCATGCGGCGAGCCACGGGCCATCTCTGCTGAACCCGCCCCTGGCACCAGGCCCGCTCAAGCACAGGCTCGCCATCCGCGTCGAATCAAGTAGCATGGACCTTTCGCCACCCACTTGTACGACAACATGACCACCAAGCCTCGCATCATCCAGGTCGGTTCGCTGGCCGGTTCCCCCTCCGCCAACCAGACCCTGGCCGACCGCTACGACGTCGTCGAACTCTGGAAATTCCCCGACCGCAAGGCCGCCCTGGCCGAACACGGCAAGGGCATCACGGCCATCGTCACCTCGGCCAACTTCGGCGCCAACGCCGAACTGATCGACGCCCTGCCGGACCTGAAGGCCATCTGCAGCTGGGGCGTGGGCTACGAGACCATCGACGTGGCGGCGGCGCAGGCGCGCGGCGTGCAGGTCAGCAATACGCCCGACGTGCTGACGGACTGCGTGGCGGACCTGGCCTGGGGCCTGTTGATCGCGGCCGCGCGCCGCATGGGCCAGGGCGAGCGCTTCGTGCGCGGCGGGCAGTGGGGCCAGATTCACGGCAGCATTCCGCTGGGCATGCGCGTCAGCGGCAAGAAGCTGGGCATCGTCGGCCTGGGCCGCATCGGCGATGCCATCGCCAAGCGCGGCGCGGGCTTCGACATGCAGGTGCGCTATCACAACCGCAGAAAGCGCGACGACGTGGCATACGGCTACGAAGCCTCGCTGGTCGAGCTGGCGCGCTGGGCCGATTTCCTGATCGTGGCCACGGTGGGCGGCGCGGGCACGCGCCATCTGGTGAACCAGGAAGTGCTGGAAGCGCTGGGCCCCAAGGGCATCGTCGTGAACATCGCGCGCGGTCCCGTCATCGACGAAGCCGCGCTGGTCGCCGCGCTGGAAGCGGGCAAGCTGGGCTGGGCCGCGCTGGACGTGTTCGAGCACGAGCCCAAGGTGCCGCAGGCGCTGCTGGGCAGCGACCAGGCCGTGCTGCTGCCGCACATCGGCAGCGCCACGCTGGAAACGCGCCAGGACATGGAAGACCTGATGCTGGACAATCTGCGCGCGTTCTTCGAGACCGGCCGCGTGGTGACGCCGGTGGAGTAGGTCCACCCCCGAAGCGCTCCGCGCTTCCCCCTCAAGGGGGCGCAGCTGCGGACCGGCAAAGCCGGCTCCGCGCTGCCCCGCTTGGGGGCATCGGGTTCTTGCGGGCGTAGGGGTTGCGCCTGGACACCGGAATGAAAAAAGCCTCCCGGTGCCCATACCGGGAGGCTTTCGAGTTTCCGGGCGGCGACGGCGCCGCGTCGGAATCTCTTTGCAAAGGAACTGCGGGTGTGGCCCGCGCCGGTTTACTTGGCCGGCGTGGTCGCCGGCGTCATCGCGCCGGCCTTGTCGGTCTTGTCCATCTTGTCGGACTTGGCGGCGGCGGGCTTGGCGGCCGCCGGCTTGGCCGAGGTCTTGTCGGCCTTGTGGTGTTTGCCGCCGTGCTCCATCTGGCTCTTGGTTTCGCCCGGCTTGGCGGTCGCGTCCGCGGCGAAGGCCGCCGGCGCTGCCGCGAGACCCAGGCACAGGGCCGAGGTGGAAAGGAACGCGGCAATACGGGAGTGGGTCGTCATGTCATGTACTCCTGAATGATCAAAGGCCCAGGGCCTTCTTCCAGCAAGGTGCGGCAAGGTGTTCGCCGCAAGCCCCGTACTTCGTTGGAATGCAGACCGGCGCGAAGGTTCTGCGCGGAACCAGAAATTTTCCCGCGCTAACGCTTGGTCATGAGATCGTGACAATCATGCTTCGAATACCAGCAGCGCCACCGTGGCGAACAGCATGAGCGCGAAGCAGGCTCTCAGCCGGCGTTCAGGAAGACGATAGGCCAGGCGCACGCCCACCGGCACGAAGGCCAGGCTGCCCACGGCCAGCGGCGCGCCCACCATCCAGTTGGCCTGCCCGGCCCAGGTGTACGTGATGAGCGCGATGGTGGAGCCGGGTATCACCATGCTCAGGGCCAGCGCCTGCGCGGTGGTCTGCGGCAGGCGGAACACCGAGGTGATGATGGGCACGGCCAGCACCGCGCCGCCGACGCCGAAGAAGCCGCCGAGCGTGCCGCACAACATGCCCAGCGCGCTGGCGCGGCGCGGCGTGAAGACAGGCGCGGCGCTCTGTCGCGAGGCTTCCTTGCCGGTGCTGTTGCGTGCGTCCTTGTTCTGATCCTTGCCCGCGCCGCGCGCCACCGTCGGCCGCGAGGCGCGCCAGGTCTGCCATACATAGAACAGCGCGATGAAGAACAGGAACACGGCGAAGCTCAGGCGCAGGCTGCTTGAGTCGATGCCCAGCGCCAGCCGCGCGCCGAACCAGGTGAACACGACCGCGCCCGCCGCCCCGGCCGCGGCCACGCGCTTGTCGATGCGCACCTGCTGGTTGTACTTGCGCACGGCCATCATGATGGTGGGCAGCACCATGATCAGCGCCGTGCCCTGCGCCAGCTGCTGCGGCAGGTCCATCAGCAGCACCAGCGCTGGAATCGCGATCAGCCCGCCGCCGATGCCCAGCACGCCGCCCATGAAGCCGATGAGGCCGCCCGCGGCCAGGCACAGGACGATGACGAACAGGTTCACGGCTTGCTCCAGCTTGCCCGCGCCATGCGCGCGGGCGGTCAAGATGTCGGATGAGAATCGCGTTCAGGCCCGGGGCCTGGCTCGCGCCATGCGTGAGTTCGGACAGGCCGCTCTCAGCGCAATTTTTCCAGCGCGGCGTCAAGCCGGTCGACCGCCCAGATCTCCAGGCCCTCGATGGGCTGGCGCGGCGCGTTGGCCTTGGGGATCAGCGCCACGCTGAAGCCCAGCTTGGCGGCCTCGCGCAAACGCTCCTGGCCGCGCGGCGCGGGCCGGATCTCGCCGGCCAGGCCGACCTCGCCGAACGCGATCAGGCCGCGCGGCAGCGGCCGATCGCGCAGCGACGACATGATGGCGAGCAGCACCGGCAGGTCGGCCGCCGGCTCGGTGATGCGCACGCCGCCGACGGCGTTGACGAACACGTCCTGGTCGAAGGTGGACACGCCCGCGTGCCGGTGCAGCACCGCCAGCAGCATGGCCAGGCGGTTGCCCTCCAGGCCCACGGTCAGGCGCCGCGGATTGGGCGCGTGCGAGCTGTCCACCAGCGCCTGGATCTCGACCAGCAGCGGCCGCGTGCCTTCCTGCGTGGCCATCACGCAGGAGCCGGCGACCTGCTGCTCGTGCTGCGACAGGAACAGCGCGGACGGATTGGCCACGCCGCGCAGGCCGCGATCGGTCATGGCGAACACGCCCAGCTCATTGACGGCGCCGAAGCGGTTCTTGAACGCGCGCACCAACCGGTACGAGGAATGCGTATCGCCCTCGAAGTACAGCACCGTGTCGACGATGTGCTCCAGCACGCGCGGCCCGGCCAGCGCGCCGTCCTTGGTGACGTGGCCGATCATGACGATGGCGATGCCGGTCTGCTTGGCCAGCCGCGTCAGCTGCGC
Organism: Achromobacter sp. Marseille-Q0513; assembly: GCF_018195695.1. Taxonomy (NCBI): domain Bacteria; kingdom Pseudomonadati; phylum Pseudomonadota; class Betaproteobacteria; order Burkholderiales; family Alcaligenaceae; genus Achromobacter; species Achromobacter sp. Marseille-Q0513. The sequence continues at coordinate 19,976 of NZ_JAGTJY010000014.1, forward strand.
GGCGCATTCGCGCACCTGCGACACCGAGCCGGGCGCGGCGGTCAGCTCGCCGCTGTACAGCGTCTGGATCGAGTCGATCACGGCCACCGTCGGCTTCTGCTCGGACACGGCGGCCTGGATCGCCTCCAGCCGGATCTCGGCAAGCAGGTTGACGTTGCCGGTGGCCAGGCCCAGCCGGCGGGCGCGCAGCGCGACCTGCTCGGCCGATTCCTCGCCGGTCACGTACAGCACCGAGGTGGTCTCGGACAGGGACGCCAGCGCCTGCAGCAACAGGGTGGACTTGCCGATGCCGGGATCGCCGCCGATCAGCACCACGGCGCCGGCCACCAGGCCGCCGCCCAGCACGCGATCGAATTCATCCAGGCCAGTGGGCTGGCGCGGCGTCTCGCGGGCCTCGATCTCGGACAGGCTGCGCACCGGACTGCTGCTGGCCAGCGGCGCATACCGGTGGGCGGCCGCCGACGGGGCGGACGACTCCACGGTTTCCTCCAGCGTGTTCCAGGCATTGCAGTGCGGGCATTTGCCCTGCCACTTCGGGGTGGTGCCGCCGCATTCGGCGCAAACGTAAACGGTTCGATTCTTGGCCATGCCAGAGTTTACCGGTATCGCTTGCCCCGTTTGCCGCACGCGGCCATCGCATAAGGACGATTTTGCGTCGTCATCGACTGCGGATGCCCCGGCCTGGTGCATGAATCTTTCGACAGACTTTCGAAAACCGCAAGAATTCGAGAAACTGGGGGCCAGATACAAGAAATTAACTGCCGGATTTTTGCAAATCGCGCATAATCAGGCGATCACACGCAACGACAATCCGCCGGCCTTTAAGGCGGTGCCGGCGCCCGGTCCTGGTCCGGGCGCAATGGCGAAATCGCCGCGTGATCGCTGGGCGGCTTTCCAGGACGCCGCACTAAACCGGAACACGACCCAAGCCTGACGAGACCGCCGGACCACCGGCGCGGCGAACGCGAAGGTCAAACGTGCATGCGCCTTGCCACCGGGCGCATCCGCGAGGAGTACGCGCATGAGCACTACGTATCGCCCCCCATTCGACGAAGACGACGAGCTGGACCTGCGCGCCCTGTACCGTAAGACCAGATCCGGCAGTCCGGAACTGGACGCGGCGGTACGACGCAGCTGGCATCCCGGACATAGCTGGCACCCCGGCTGGGCCGCCGCCGCCTGCGCCTTCCTGGTCGCCGGCCTGTTCACCTGGACCAACATGCGCGAGAACGCCGACGCGCTGGACAGCAATCCGATCGCACAACTGATGGCGCCCAGCGAACCAGGGACGGATCAAGACCGCGCCCCCGCCGCCGAACCCGCCGTTGCCCAGACGCAGGAAGCCCCCGCCGCGCAACGCGCCGCATTGCCCGCGGCCGACACTTCGGTACCGCCGCAGCAGGCCGCCCCCGCGGCCGCAGCGCCGGCGCCGGGCGCCGCCCAGCCCGAGGCGGCCGCGCAGGAACCCGCCCAGGCGCAGGCCGCCCTGAGCGACGAAGAAATCGAGTCGCGGCTGGCCCATATCCGCAGCCTGATGCAGGACGATCAACAGGAAGACGCCGCGCACGCGCTGCAGGAACTGCGCCAGGCCGTTCCCGACCTGGCCGTGCCGGACGACCTGCAGGAACTGGCCCAGCAGCATCCGGCCTGATCGTCGTTCCGGCCCGGGCATGGGCGGGCGCAATGCCGCCCGCCCCCTAGCTGTCATCCTCCTTACGCCAGACCCATATTTCATGCGGGTCTGGCGATAAATTGCGGGTAAGAACCGGCGGCTTCTTGCTAACATAGCCGCCATGAGTCCGAGCTTCCACCACCGCAATCTCCCCCATCTGCTGCTGTACGCGCGCGAAACCCTGATGGCCCACTTCCGGCCCTTGCTGCATGCGGCCGGCGTCACCGAACAGCAATGGCGGGTCCTGCGCACGCTGAGCGAAGTCGGCTCAATGGAACCCAACCAGATCGCGCGCAGCTGCCAGATCCTCAGCCCCAGCCTGACCCGCATGCTGGCCGGCATGGAAGAGCAAGGACTGATCAAGCGCGCGCGTTCCAGCCAGGACCAGCGGCGCCAGGAAATCTCGCTGACGGCCAAGAGCAACAAGCTGATCGACCGCATGCGTCCGCAGGTCGACGCCAAGTACGAAGAACTCGAAGCCCGCATCGGCAAGGAACTGCTGGACCGGCTCTACCGCGACGTGGACGCCATGGTCGAGCAGGTCCGCCGCGACGCGGAGTAAGACCGGCGGGCGCCGGCCCGCGCCGCGCGCTCAGGCCGGCACGGGAAAGACCGCGTTCAGCTGGCCCGTGCCGGAACTGGCGAAGTACTCGGTGATGATCTCCGCCGGCTGGTCGTAGGCATCCCAGCCCAGCAGGCCCAGCAGCATGGCGGTGTCATGCATGCCGCCCTCGCCCACGCACAGGTCGGCGTATTCCGGCAGCATGGCGCAGAACGTCTTCCAGTCGCCCTGGCGCCACAGGTCCACCACGCGCAAGTCCACCTGCCGGAAGAACTCCCGGCTGATCTCATGCATGGTGGCTTCGCCGCTGCCGTTGTCGTTGAAGCGATGCGACAGCGAGCCGCTGGCCAGCACCGCCACGCGGCTGTCGCTCTGCTCGATCGCCTGACGCAGCGCGGCGCCGAAGCGCCGGCTGTCCTCCAGCGTGTGCCAGGCGCACCAGGCGGCCACCGACACCACCTTGAAGCGGTCATCGCCGTTCATGTAGCGCATCGGCACCAGCGTGCCGTATTCCAGTTCCAGGCTGGCGATCTCGTGCGCGCGCGTGCCCACGCCCGCGGCGTTGGCGCATTCGGCGATGCGGCGGCCCAGTTCAGGATCGCCACGGTAGGCGTAGCGCATGTCCTTGATGAAGTGCGGCAGCTCGTTGCTGGTGTAGCAGCCCTCGAAGCTGTCATTGCAATTGATGTGGTAGCCGGCGTTGACCAGCCAGTGCACGTCCAGCACCACCATCGTGTCCACATCGAGTTCGCGGCAACGCCGGCCGATCTCCCGATGCCCCTGGATCGCCGCCTCACGGCAACCCTGATGCTTGCCGGGCATTTCCGACAGGTACATCGACGGCACATGCGTCACCTTGGCCGCCAGCGCGAGCTTGCCCATGGTGTTTGTCTCCTGGTTCTAGTCTTGTGTTGTTGTGGGGATATGAAGGACGGCCTACACGCCCCAGCGCGGGATGTGGTGGCTGCCCATGGAAACGCAAACGTTCTTGACCTCGGCGAATACCTCGTAGCTGTATTCGCCGCCTTCCCTGCCCGTGCCCGATTCCTTGGTGCCGCCGAAAGGCTGGCGCAGATCGCGCACGTTCTGGCTGTTGATGAACACCATGCCGGCCTCGATGCCGCGCGCCAGCCGATGCGCGCGGCCGATATCGCGGGTCCAGATGTAGGACGCCAGTCCGTACTTCACGTCGTTGGCCAGCGCCAGGCCATCGGCCTCGCCCTTGAAGGGCAGCAGGCAGGCGACCGGACCGAAGATCTCTTCCTGGGCACAGCGCATGCGGTTGTCCACGTCGGCCAGCACCGTGGGACGCACGAAGTTGCCGCCCGCCAGCCGCGCCGGCAGGCCGGCGGGCAGGTCCGGACCGCCCGCGAGCACGCGGGCGCCCTCTTCCTTGGCCAGCCGGATGTAGCCGGTGACCTTCTCCCAGTGCTGGCGCGTGATCATCGAGCCCACATGGGTGTTTTCGTCGGCCGGGTCGCCCACCACCAGCCGATTCGCGCGCTCGGCGAAGCGGCGCACGAAATCGTCATAGATGGTTTCCTGCACGAAGATGCGCGAGCCGGCGGTGCAGCGCTCGCCGTTGAGCGAGAAGATAGTGAACAGCGCCGCGTCCAGCGCGCGCTCGACGTCGGCATCGTCGAACACCAGCACCGGCGACTTGCCGCCCAGCTCCATCGAGTACTTCTTGACGCCCCCGGCGCTGGCCAGGATCTTCTTGCCGGTGGCGGTACCGCCCGTGAACGAGATGGCGCGCACGCCCGGATGGCGCACCAGCGCATCGCCCGCGTCGGCGCCATAGCCCTGCACCACGTTCAGCACGCCGGGCGGAATGCCCGCCTCCAGCGCCAGCATGCCGAGCTGATCGGCGGTCAGCGGCGACAGCTCCGACATCTTCAGCACCGCCGTGTTGCCCAGCGCCAGACACGGCGCCGTCTTCCAGGTGGCGGTCATGAAGGGCACGTTCCACGGCGAGACCAACGCGCACACGCCCACCGGCTGGTACAGCGTGTAGTTCAGCATCTGGTCGTCGACCGGATAGGTGTGGCCGTTCATGCGGGTGCAGACTTCGGCGAAGAAATTGAAGTTCTCCGAAGCGCGCGGGATCAGCTGCTTGCGCGTCTGCGAAATCGGCAGGCCGGTGTCGCGCGTTTCCAGCTCGGCCAGCATGGGCACGTTCTGGTCGATCAGCTCGCCCAGCCGTCGCATCAGGCGGGCGCGCTCCTTGGCGGGCGTGTTGGCCCACTTGGGAAAGGCCTCGGTGGCGGCCGCCACGGCCGCGTCGATCTCGGCCTGGCCGCCGGCGGCGACTTCGGCGATGGCCTCGCCCGTGGCCGGGTTATAGGTGACAAAGCGATCCTTGCTGTCGACCTGCCTGCCGTTGATCCAATGCTTGATGCTCACGCTCGACTCCTGGCTGCGGACCGACGCGCGGGCGGCGCCGCGCGGTCGGACATATCTTATTCGTTAACTCGTTAACATTATTCTCGAAGACCCACGTCTGTCAACAGCCCGCGGCCCGCAGCGGGAAATCCCCAAGGCCGTTTGCGACGCTGGCGCATTGCCGCTGGCGGGCTTTTTCACTATCATTAATTAACATGATAACTACTTAGCACGGAGGGGAACCCCGTTCCCGCAACCGCCATGCCGCATATCTGGATCGAGTATTCAGGCAACCTGGACCTGGACACGCGCGCGCTGATGCGCACCGTGCAGGACGCCGCCATCGGCGACGGGTCGCTGTTTCCGCTGGCCGGCGCGCGCACCCGCGCCGTCAGGATCGACGACTGCCTGATCGTCGACGGCCATCCCGACAATGCCTTCGTCCATGTGCTGCTGCGCATCGGCCACGGACGCAGCGACGCGCAGAAGTCCGCGCTGGGCGAACGCGTGTTCCAGGCGCTGAGCACGGCCATGGCGCCGCAGATGGCGACGCGTCCGCTAGGTCTGTCCTTGCAGATCGAGGAAGCGGATCCGGTGCTGAACTACAAGCTCAACAACTACCGCGACTACCTGAAGGCGCGCGCCGAGGCCGCGCTGCGGCCGCCGCGCACCGTGGTCGGCGCGGCGCTCAACTACCGGCAGCAGCTGGAAGCGCTGGGCGAGGCCGCGCACGCCGCGCCCTACCAGCGGCCGCCGCAAGCCCCGGTGCTGTACATCAAGCCCGCCAACACCTACGCGCAGGACGGCGACACCATCCTGATGCCGGCCGACGTGGCCGAGGTGCAGGTGGGCGCCTGCCTGGGCATCGTGTTCGGCCGGAGCGCCACGCGCGTCAGCGCGGCACGGGCGCTGGAGTACGTAGCGGGCTACCGGGTGGTGGCCGACCTGTCCGAACCGCATGCCAGCTATTTCCGGCCCGCGCTCAAGCAGCAATGCCGCGACGGCTTCTGCCCCATCGGCCGGGATCTGACGCCCGCCGCATCGGTCGCCAACCCCGACGCGCTGGATATCGAGGTGCTGGTCGACGGCCAGACCGCGCAGCGCGCCACCACCGCCGACCTGGTCCGCCCGGTGGCGCAGCTGATCGCCGACGTGACCGCCTTCATGAGCTTCGAGCCGGGCGACATCCTGCTCGCGGGCGTGCCCGCCGGCGCGCCGCGCCTGCGGGCCGGCCAGCGCTACGAGATCCGCATCGCCGGCGTCGGCTCGCTGGCCAACCGCCTGCAGGCCGCCTGAATCCTCCCCCTAGCGGACCCGCCATGAAACACGCCCGCATCGTCCTGGACGGAATCGTCCACGCCGCCACCGAAGCCGGCCCCGGCCAGGTGCGCCTGCCGGACGGCCGCGTCCTGGCCGAAGACCAGGTCCAGTGGCTGCCGCCCATCGAGCCGCGCACCACCTTCACCCTGGCCATCAACTACGCCGACCACGCCAAGGAACTGGCCTTCAAGGCCCCGGCCGAACCGCTGGGCTTCCTGAAGGCCGCCAACACCTTCGTCGGCCACCGCGCCCGCACCTTCCGTCCGGCCGACGTGGCGTTCATGCACTACGAGTGCGAGCTGGCCGTGGTCATCGGCAAGACCGCGCGCAATGTGCGCCGCGACCAGGCCTACGACCATGTGGCCGGCTATACGGTGGCCAACGACTACGCGCTGCGCGACTACCTGGAGAACTGGTACCGCCCCAACCTGCGCGTCAAGAGCCGCGACACCTGCACGCCGCTGGGCCCCTGGCTGGTGGACCGCGACGACATCCCCGACCCCATGAACCTGACGCTGTCCACCCACGTCAACGGCGTGCGCACGCAGCTCGGCAACACGCGCGACATGGTGTTCGACGTGCCCGCGCTGATCGAGTACTTCAGCAGCTTCATGACGCTCTCGCCCGGCGACCTGATCCTGACCGGCACGCCCGACGGCATCGTCAACGTGAAGCCCGGCGACGAGGTCGTGACCGAAATCGAAGGGGTGGGAAGACTGGTCAACACCCTGGTCCCCCTGCCCGCCTGACATCCCCAACTCCTGGAACCCCCATGCTGGACACCGCCACCGTGCGCGCCCTCGCGGCGCGCCTGCACGAAGCCGAACGCACCCGGACGCAGATCCGCCAGATCTCGCTCGACCATCCCGACATCGCCATCCCCGACGCCTACGCCATCCAGAAGGCCTGGATGGAAATCAAGCTGGCCGAGGGGCGCGTCAAGCGCGGCCACAAGATCGGCCTGACCTCGCGCGCCATGCAGCAGGCCTCGCAGATCGACGAACCCGATTTCGGCATGCTGCTGGACGACATGTTCTTCCAGGACGGCGCCGAGATTCCCGCCGGCCGCTTCATCCTGCCGCGCCTGGAAGTCGAGCTGGCCTTCGTGCTGGGCAAGCGCCTGCAAGGCCCGAACGTCACGCTGTTCCAGGTCTACGACGCGGTGGACTACGTGATCCCTGCGCTGGAGATCATCGACGCGCGCTCGCACGGCATCGACCCCGACAGCAAGCGCCCGCGCAAGGTCTTCGACACCATCGCCGACAATGCCGCCAACGCCGGCGTGGTGCTGGGCGGCCGGCCGGTGAAGATCGGCGAGCTGGACCTGCGCTGGATCGGCGCCATCCTGTCGCGCAACGCCGTCATCGAAGAGACCGGCGTGGCCGCCGGCGTCTTGAATCATCCGGCCAATGGCGTAGTATGGCTGGCGAACAAGCTGGCCGCCCATGACGTGGCGCTGGAAGCGGGCGAGATCATCCTGTCGGGTTCCTTCACCCGGCCGGTCGCGGCCCGCGCCGGCGACACCTTCAACGTCGACTACGGCGTGCTCGGCTCCGTCAACTGCCAATTCATCTGAGCCTGTCGTACATGGACATCCTGACCAATCCCTTCAAGCAGGCGCTGCGCGCCGGCAAGCCCCAGATCGGCCTGTGGGCCGGCCTGGCCAGCGGCTATACGTCCGAGATCTGCGCCGGCGCCGGCTTCGACTGGCTGCTGATCGACGGCGAGCACGCGCCCAACACGCTGCAGACCACGCTGGCGCAATTGCAGTCGGTGGCCGCCTATCCGGTCGCGCCGGTGGTGCGCCCGGCCTGGAACGATCCCGTGCAGATCAAGCAGATCCTGGACACCGGTGCGCAGACGCTGCTGGTGCCGATGGTGCAGTCGGCCGAGGAAGCCGCGGCCGCCGTCGCCGCCGTGCGCTATCCGCCCGCCGGCATCCGCGGCGTGGGCAGCGCGCTGGCACGCTCCTCGCGCTGGAACCGCATCCCCGACTACCTGACGCGCGCCAACGATCAAATGTGCGTACTGGTGCAGATCGAGACCCCGCGCGCCGTCGACGCCCTGGATGAAATCCTGGCGGTGGACGGCGTGGACGGCGCCTTCATCGGCCCGGCCGACCTGTCCGCCAGCATGGGCTACCTGGGCCAGCCCGACCATCCCGAGGTCACGCAGGCCATCGACAACGCCATCCGCCGCATCGTGCAGAGCGGCAAGGCCGCCGGCATCCTGCACAGCAATGTGGAGCGCGCCAAGCACTACCTGTCGCTGGGCGCCAGCTTCGTGGCGGTGGGCGTGGACGCGGTGCTGCTGGCACGCGCCGCCGAGCGGCTGGCCGGCGAGTTCAAGAACGTCGCGGCGGTGGCGCCCACCAAGGGACCGTACTAGCGCCGTCGTCTGCGGACCGCCCATGAAAAACGCGCACCGTGGGTGCGCGTTTTTCATGCCGGGGCCGACACAGGCTCAGGTGCGTCCGCCCAGGCTGCCGCCCCCGTCCACGCCCAGCACCTGGCCGGTGATGAAGCCGGCGTCGTCGGACAGCAGGAACGCGATGGCGGCCGCCACCTCGGCGGGCGCGCCCAGGCGCTTCATCGGCACGGAGGCCAATGCGCGCTTCTCGGCGTCGCTGCCCGCCGGACGAGTGGCGCGGAACATCTCGGTCTCGATCGGGCCCGGCGCCACGGCGTTGACGGTGATGCCGTACTCGGCCAGTTCCAGCGCCCAGGTGCGGGTACAGCCGACCAGCGCGCTCTTGGCCGCCGAATAGGCGGTGCGTTCCAGGCCGCCGTGGATGGCGCGGCTGCACACGTTGACGATACGGCCCGCGCGGCGCACCTTCATCGATTCGACGAAGGCCTGTGTCACCTGCACCGCGACGCGCACGTTCAGGTCCAGCACGCTGTACAGCGAGGCCAGGTCGATCTCGCCCAGCGGCTGCGGCGTCACCAGGCCAACGTTGTTGACCACCGCGTCCACGGGGAATTTGTCGCGGATCTCGCGCAGCACTTCCTCGGTGCGGCCGGCGTCGGACAGGTCACAGGCATACAGGTAGCCAGGGAAATCCACGTCGGTGGTGTTGCGCGCGATACCGACCACGTGGCAGCCCAGGTCGGACAGCCGCTGGGTCAGCGCCCAGCCTATGCCCTTGGTGGCTCCCGTGATGAGCACGCATTTGTCCTTCATGGATCGAAACCTCGCAGTCTGTTTTCTGGGGTGAAAACGGGCGCATGAGCGCCCGGTTTCAATTTACAAATTCAAGTAGACACCATCCCGGGCCGCCTGTCTTGTAAATTGCGTAGCAATTCTTGCCCGGCGTACACCCGGCGTCGGAACGGAGCCTGCACCCGCTACAGCGTGGCGGCCACGGGCGGCCCTTCGAACGGAAAAAGGCAGGTCCGGGCCGCTTCAGGGTTCGCGGATGACCGGCACGCGCGGCGCCACCGCGCACAGCAGCTCATAGCCAATGGTGCCGGCGGCCTGGGCCACCTCGTCCACCGACGGGCCGTCCTCGCCCCAGAGCGAGACCGGCGAGCCCACGCCGGCGGCCGGCACCGGATCCAGGTCGACCATCAGCATGTCCATGGACACCCGGCCAACCAGCTGGGTGCGCACGCCAGCCACCATGACGGGCGTGCCGGTGGAGGCGTGCCGGGGGTAGCCGTCGGCATAGCCGCAGGCCACGACGCCGATGCGCATGGCGCGCTCGGCGCGGAAAATGGCGCCGTAGCCAACCGAGTCGCCGGCCTTGAGTTCCTGCACCGCGATGATCTCGGAACGCAGCGACTGGGCGGGCCGCAGGCCGAAGGAGGCCGCGTCCGCGTCGGCGAAGGGCGAGGCGCCGTACAGGCAGACGCCCGGCCGTACCCAGTGCGCCTGCGTCTCGGAACCGACGGCGATTTCCGCAAAGCGCAGCGTGGCGGCGGAATTGCAGACGCTGACCGCGCCCGGGAATCTGTGCGTCACCGAATTGAACAGGCCCAGCTGCTCGTTGACGCCCTGCGGACCATCGGCGCAGGCGAAATGGGTCATCTTGCCGACCGAGCCCAGCACGCCCTGCTGCTGCAGAAGCTGGGCGCGCTCGAAGGCCGCCGGATAGGCCGCCGGGGTGAAACCCAGCCGGTTCATGCCGCTGTTCAGCTTGAGCATGATGTCCACCTTGCGCGACAGGCGCGCCCGCGCCAGCATGTCGAGCTGCTCGCGGTGATGCACGCTGGTGCTCAGGTGATAGCGGTCGATGATGTCCAGGTCGGCGGGTTCGAAGAAGCCCTCAAGCAGCAGGATCGGGCCGCCCCAGCCGGCCTCGCGGCAGCGCACCGCCTCGTCCAGGTCCAGCATCGCCAGCCCCTGCGCCGAGGAGAACCCCGCCACCGCCTGTTCGATGCCATGGCCGTAGGCATTGGCCTTGATGACGGCCCAGATCGACGGCGGCAGGCCCTGGGCCGCCGCGGCGGTCTGGTCCAGGTGGCGGCGCACCGTGGCCAGGTTGTGGGTAAGCGCGGAAACGGAGACAGTGGCGGATATTGGGCGCGGCATGATGTGTGATCCTGTGGCGCTCAAGTGTATATGCTTCTTTCCGGAAGCGCCCACGGCGCATGCGCCTTGCGCGGGCAATCGGACCGCCGCCGCGCCAGCGGGACACGTGGACGCCCGCGCCGCCGCCGGCCGGTTCCGGTACTTTCGCGGCTTCACGAAAATAAGAATCATTGCTAATATTGCGCCCGTTCGTTTCCACTTACGTCGCGCTCCGCTTCCCTCTATTCATGTCGCGCTTGCCTATACGCGAAACCGGCTGGCTGGCCCAATATCGCAAGCTGCTGGGTTCCTGGGCCAGGCGTTCAAGCTCACCGAGGGACTCGGAAGACGCGGTGCAGGACACCGCCCTGGCCCTGCTGGAACTGAAGGGCGACGACATCCGCGAACCGGAACACTACTTCCGCCGCGCGACGGCCAACCGGCGAATCAGCATCCATCGCGCCGAGACGTTGCGGGCCAGCCAGAATCTGGACGACCTGCCGGAAGACCAGCATCCGCTCGCCGCCAGCGCCGAGGCCTCCTTTGAAGCGAACCAGACCGCCCGGGCCATGCTGGCCGCGCTGGCGGAACTGCCCGACGCGTGCCAGCAGGCATTCCGGCTGCGCCAGCTGGAGGGCCTGACGAACACCGAGATCGCTTCCCGGCTCGGCGTTTCGCGCAACATGGTGGAACGCTACATGATGCGCACCCTGCGCCATCTGCAAGACAGGCTTGCCCCATAATGACGGCTCGCCCGACCCGCACCCGCGTCTCGCCGGCCCCGCTGCCGGCGGCCTGCGCGCATGGCGTGCCCATGGCGACCACCTTCGAACCATGACAGACCGCATCGACCCTTCCACCTTGACGGACAGGCGCGACCTGGCCGCCTACTGGCATGCGCGCCTGCATTCGGATGCCGTCTCGCAGGAAGATCGCCTCGCCTTTGAACAATGGCGCCAGGCCGACCCCGCCAACGCGCGGCAGTACCAGGTCGTCACGGACCTCTGGACGGCTGCCTGCGCCCTGCCCAAGGATGAAGTCCGCAAGCTCGGGGCACGGCCCCGGGCCAAGACCGACGCCCGCGCCCGGCTGACGCCATGGCGATGGCTGGGAGGCGCCGCGCTTGCCTGCGGCACCGCCTTGCTGGTCGTAGCGGCGGATCCAGCGGGTTGGCGCGATGCGGCAAGCTATGACGCCGAGTTCTCCACGGTGCGCGGCGAACGCCGCGAGATCGCGCTGCCCGACAACTCTGTGCTGCTGCTCAATACCGACACGCGCGCGACGGTGCGCTTCTTCAAGGACCGGCGCACGGTGCAGCTGGCGCAAGGCGAAATCCTGTTCCAGGTGGATGGCAAGCAAGGCACTCCCTTCATCGTGCAGGCGGGCGAAGGCAGCGTCCGCGTCACCGGCACGCGATTCGATGTCCGGCGCGACGCCGACACGTTTGCCGTGAGCGTGCTGGAGGGCGCCGTCGAAGTGCGCAATGGCCCCTGGTGGCACCGCCGGTCCGCCCGGCTGCTGCCGGGCAACCGCGCCCAGGCCGAGGGCAGCGGCGACCTGCGCGTGGAGCAAGCCGCCGACGTCGACAACGCCACCGCCTGGCGCGGCGGCAAGATCGTCTTTCGGGAAACCGCGATGGCGGACGCCGTCCGCGAGCTGAACCGCTATGCCGGCCCCCGGATACGCGCTCCTGAAGCCCGCGCGCGCGACTTCAGGGTCTCGGGCGTGTTCAGCGTGGATGATGTCCCGGCATTCCTGGACGCGCTGCCGCGCATCGCCCCGGTCACTGTCCAGACACGCCCCGACGGCCAGATCGAGATCCTGGCGCGCTGAACCTTCCCACGATGCCACCCGCGCGTCCTGCGTCCAGCGCGCGACATTGCGTTCGTCCGCGCAACGATACTTTTTGAAACAACATTCATTCGAGCGGGGATTCAGGAGCCGGCGCAAGCCGCGCGTCTTATCAGCAAGGGGGCGCATCGGCGCCCGCCTAGCCCGCCGCGCGCCGATCCCCGGCGCGTCTACGAAGGATGAACAGCATCGTGTCCCATCGCAAGTCCCGCCACGCCGCCCGGCACTGGAAGTACCGATCCGCCCTGTGCCTGAACCTGGCCATCCGGGCCGCGCTCCCCGCGCTCGCCCTGGGCGCCACCACGACGGCGCGCGCGCAGGACGCGGCGATGGAGCTGGACCTGCCCGCCCAATCACTGGACAGCTCCCTGATCCAGCTGGGCCGGCAAACGTCGCTGCAGATCTTCTATGAGCCGCGTGTCGTGGCCGGCATCCAGGCGCCGGCGGTACGCGGCCGCATGGCGCCCGAACAAGCGCTGCGCCGGTTGCTGCAAGGCAGCGCCATCGAGTATCAGCGCAGAGGCAACAACATCACCTTGTCCCTGCCCGCCACGAGCGGCGCGGCGCAGCTGGAACCGGTACTGGTCACCGGCGCGGCCGACGATGTCACCGAAGGCACGGGCGCCTATTCGACGGCCGGGCCCAGCGCCACCGCCACCGGCCTCGCCCTGACGCTGCGCGAAACGCCGCAATCGGTCACGGTCATGACGCGCCAGCGGATGGAGGACTTCAATCTGCAAACCGTGGCGCAGGTCATGGAGCAGACCCCGGGCGTCTACGTCGAACACTACGGCGATTCGGTCCGATTCCACGCGCGCGGCGGAGAAATCAACAATTTCCAGATCGACGGCCTGCGCGTGAGCCAGATGGCGCTCGCGTCCGGCGCCCCCACCGCCAACGGCCTGTCGGGCGACGACACGGCCGACATGGACCGCATCGAGATCCTCAAGGGCTCGGCCGGCCTGCTGCAGGGCGACGGCTATCCCACGGCCACCATCAACATGATCCGCAAAAAGCCCACCCGCGAATTCCAGGCCCACATGAGCCTGGGCGGCGGCACCTGGAACACGTACCGCAGCGATATCGACGTCAGCGGCCCGCTCAACGCGCAAGGCAGCCTGCGCGGACGCGCCGTCGCCAGCTACAAGGACGGCGACAGCTTCCGCGACCGGGCCAGCAACCGCAACACGCTGCTCTACGGCGTGATGGAATGGGATGTCACGCCCGCCACGCTGTTCAGCGCCAGCCTGAGCTACAAGACGCTGCGCAACCGGGGCGGCGCGGGCTGGATGGGCGCGCGCGCCTACGACGCCGACGGCAACCGCGAGGACATCCGCTCCCGCTCCTACAATCCCGCCCCCGCCTGGTCCGGCTATACCCAGCGCGTACTGACGGCGTCCTCCTCGCTCGAACACCGCATCTCGGACGACTGGACCGCCCGGATCGCCGCGAACCACCAGGAGGCCCGCATCCCGACCTGGATCAACGCGCAGATCGCCATGCCCGGCGATGCCTACATCAGCCGGTTCCGGGACCAGAAGGACACCATGCAGAACGTTGGCCTGCGCCTGTCCGGGAACATCGCGGCATTCGGACGCAAACACGAGTTGGTGCTGGGCTACGACTTTTCCAAGAGCCGCTACGACATGGAACGGGACAACCCGGCGGACTTCAGCCGCTACGACCGCTACGCATCCGAACACTTCTACGACCCCGACGGCGGCGCGGATTTTCCCAAGCCCGCGGGCGACGAATGGCGCTGGTCGCGCGGCCACCATAGCGAAACGATCCGGCGCGGCTGGTATGCCACGGGCCGGATCCATGCCACCGACAGCCTGAAGCTCATCCTGGGCGCGCGCATCTCGGACTACAGCTACCGCTACCGCGAACCCTCCATGGTGCGCGGCGCGCAATACCTGGATCGCAGCGACATGCGCGAACGCGGCGTCATCACGCCATATGCGGGCGTGGTCTACGACCTGAGCCAGGATTGGACCGCCTACGCCAGCTACGCAAGCGTGTTCCAGCCGGTATCCGTGCAGGATGAACAGGGCCAGACGCTCCCCCCGCAAAAGGGCACCACCTATGAAACCGGCCTGAAGTCCGACCTGCTGGACGGGCAGCTCAGTTTCAGCGTGGCCCATTTCTGGAAGCGCTGGGAACGCACCTATGAAGAGTCCGGCGGACTCACGCCCACGGGCGACCAGGCCTACCGCAGCGTCGACGGCGCGATGGAACGCGGCTACGAAGTCGAATTGACCGGCCAGCCCGCCCGAGGCTGGCAGGTGCAGGCGGGCTACGTCATGAACAACAGCAGCCTGAACGGCAATACGGGCAAGCCCAGGCACCAGCTCAAGTTCGCCGCCAACTACCAATTCCAGGGCGACCTGGCGGGACTCACGCTGGGCGCGGCCGCGCGCTGGCAAAGCGCCACGGAGGCCAATAGCTACGCCCGTCTGGAACAACCCGCCTACTGGGTCGTCGACACGATGGCGCGCTATCGCTTCGACCGCCACTGGTCGGCCAGCCTGAACGTAAACAACGTGTTCGACAAGAAGTACTACGCCAGCGTCAACGGCATGGCCGGCTGGGGCATGTACTACACCTGGGGCGCGCCCCGCAACGCCTTCCTGAACGTGCGCTACGACTTCTAGGCGCCCTCGGGCGGGGACGTTGCGGGCGACGCGGCGGCCGCCTGCCGGCGGCATGGCCCGGATACGCGAATCCGGGTCATCCGAATCGCGTATCCTTGAAGGCAGGCGAGCCACATAAAATGTTCCAGGCGCATCCTCCGGGCGCCAGAATAGTTTCCGGGCCTCCCGCCCACGCCGGTTCCCGACCGGCCGACGCGGCCAGACTGCATTCAACGACCATGCCCATCGATCACTACGAGAACTTCCCCGTCGCCTCGCTGCTGCTGCCGCGCAGGCTGCGCGGCGCCGTGACCGATATCTACCGGTTCGCCCGCGCCGCGGACGACATCGCCGACGAAGGACCCGCCAGCGACGCCGAACGGCAACAGCAGCTGGCGGCCTTTCGCGCCGAGCTGCACCGCATCGGCGCCGAGCCGGGCGCCACGCCCGCCCCCGGCGATCCGGCGCTGGCGCGGATATTCGGGCCGCTGGCGGCCACCATCGCGCGTCATCAGCTGCCGATCACGCCGTTCTACGACCTGCTGTCGGCCTTCGAGCAGGACATCGCCGTCGCGCGCTACCAGGACTACGCCTCGCTGCTGGACTACTGCACGCGCTCGGCCAATCCGGTCGGCCGGCTGATGCTGCATCTGTTCCACGCCGCCAGCCCGCAGAACCTGGAACAATCCGACGCCATCTGCACCGGCCTGCAGCTGGTCAATTTCTGGCAGGACGTGCGCGTCGACTGGCACAAGCACCGCGTCTACCTGCCCCAGGAAGACCTGCGCCGGCATGGCGTCTCCGAGGAAGACCTGGGCGCCGCCCGGCTGACGCCCGCCTGGCGCGAACTGATGGCCTTCCAGGTCGAGCGCACGCGCGCGCTGCTACACTTCGGCGCTCCGCTGGCGCGCCGGCTGCCGGGCCGCATCGGCCTGGAGCTGCGCATGGTGGTGCAGGGCGGGCTGCGCGTGCTCGAACGCATCGAGGCCGGCGGCTACGATGTATTCATGAACCGCCCCGAACTGGGCGCCAAGGACTGGGCCATCATGCTGTGGCGCTCCATCAAGTAAGCAACAAGACAAGCAACAGGCCCCGCCGAATATGACCCCTGACGAATACTGCCAGGACAAGGCCGCCAAGAGCGGCTCCAGCTTCTACTACTCGTTCCTGTTCCTGCCGCCCGAGCGCCGCCGCGCGATCACGGCGCTGTACGCCTTCTGCCGCGAGGTCGACGATGTGGTCGACGAATGCACCGACCCCTCGCTGGCCCGCGTCAAGCTGGCCTGGTGGCGCACCCAGATCGACCAGATGTTCGCAGGCAAGCCCGAGCACCCGGTGACGCTCGCGCTGCAGCCGCATCTGCAGAGCTGTTCGATCACGCGCGAGCGGCTGCTGGCGGTGGTCGACGGCATGGAAATGGACCTGGACCAGACCCGCTACCTGGACTGGCCGGGCCTGCGCAAATACTGCTGGCACGCCGCCGGCGTGGTGGGCGAGCTGTCGGCCGGCGTGTTCGGCTACACCGACCCGCAGACGCTGGTCTACGCGGAAAAGCTGGGCCTGGCGTTCCAGATGACCAACATCATCCGCGACGTGGGCGACGACGCCCGCCGAGGCCGCATCTACATCCCGGTCAACGACATGCAGCAGTTCGAGGTCAAGGCCTCGGACATCCTCAATGGCGAATACTCCGAGCGCTTCTCGGCGCTGATGAAGTTCCAGGCCGACCGCGCCCGCGAACTGTACCGCGAGGCCATGCGCAGCCTGCCCGAGGCCGACCGGCGCGCGCAGCGCCCGGGCCTGATGATGGCGGCCATCTATCACGCGCTGCTCGACGAGATCGAGCGCGACAACTGGCAGGTGCTGCACCAGCGCATTTCGCTCACGCCCCTGCGCAAGCTCTGGCTGGCCTGGAAGACCTGGGTGGGCGGCGGCCGAGGGCTGGTCCGCCGGCTGGCGCGGTGAAGGCCGCGGTCATCGGCGCGGGCTGGGCCGGCCTGGCCGCCGCCGTGGCGCTGCGCGAGGCCGGCGCCAAGGTCACGGTCTTCGAGGCCGGCCACACGCCCGGCGGACGCGCCCGGCGCGTCTTCCACGGCGAATTCGACACGCCGCTGGACAACGGCCAGCACCTGCTGTCCGGCGCCTACCGCCACACGCTGGCGCTGATGCGGCGCGTCGGCCGCAACCCCGATGCCCTGCTGATGCGCCGCCCGCTGCGGCTGGCCAGCCTGGACGGCCGCTTCCGCCTGTCGGCCCCGCGCCTGCCGGCGCCCTTGCACCTGGCCGTGGCCGTGCTGGGCGCGCGCGGCCTGTCCTGGTCCGACCGCTTCGGCATGCTGCGCCTGATGCGCGGGCTCAAGGCCATGTCCTGGGCGCCGCCGCGCGACTGGACCGTGCTGCAACTGCTGCGCCACTACGCGCAATCCGACACCCTGATCCGCCAGTTGTGGGATCCGCTCTGCCTGGCCGCGCTGAACACGCCCACCGCCCAGGCCTGCGCCGGGCTGTACGCGCGCGTGCTGCGCGACAGCCTGGGCGGCCGGCGCGAAGCCAGTGACCTGCTGCTGCCCTGCACCGACCTGTCGGCGCTGTGGCCGGACGCCGCCGCGCGCCACCTGACCATGCGCTACGGCAGCACGGTGCGGCAGCTGCAGCCGTCGCAAGACGGCGTGGTGGTCAACCAGGAACGCTTCGACGCCGCCGTGCTGGCCGTGCCGCCCGCCTTTGCCGCGCGCCTGCTGGACGAGCCGCTGCGCGAGGCCGGCGCCGGCGGCCTGCTGGACGCGCTCAAGTCCTTCGACTACCTGCCGATCGCCACGCTGAATCTCCGGCTGGCCGGCTCCTGGCGCCTGCCCGAACCCATGATGATGCTGCGCGAGGATCCCGCGCGCGGCCATCTGGGGCAATGGCTGTTCGACCGCGCGCGCCTGGTCGGTGACGACAAGACAGGCGAACTGGCCGTCGTGGCCAGCGCCGCCGTCGGCGTGGCCGAGCGCAACCGCCAGCCGGTGATCGAGGCCCTGATCGACCAGGTGGCCGAGCAAGCCGCCCGCCACCCCGCGCGGCTGCCGCCGCTGCCCGAGATCCGGGCGGCCGAACTATTCATCGAGAAACGCGCCACCTTCGCCGCCGTGCCGGGCCTGACCCGGCCGCTGAACACCACGCCCTGGCGCGCGCTGGCGCTGGCCGGCGACTGGACCGACACCGGCTATCCCGGCGTGCTGGAAGGCGCGGTGATGAGCGGACTGGCAGCCGCCCGGACGCTCAATCCCCGGGCCGTCTGATCCGGCGGCGGCGCCAGGCCGCGCGCTGCCCGGCAGGCGCGCCACAAACGGGCGGCGGCTTCAACGGAACAAGGCCGCCGTCGCCAGCCCTGCCCCCGTCAGCAGCAGCGAGCCCGCCAGGCTGATGCCGGCATAGCCCAGCGCGCTGCCATAGGCGCCGCGTTCCAGCATGGCCACGGTCTCGGCGGAAAAGGTCGAGAACGTGGTCAGGCCGCCCAGGAAGCCGGTGATGGCGCCCAAACGCACCCAGGCCGGCCATTCAGGATGCGCCGTCACCACCGCCAGCAGCAGGCCGATCAGATAGCCGCCGACGAGGTTCACGGCCAGCGTGCCCCAGGGCCAGGACTCGATGTTCAGCCACAGTCCGGCCAGCCAGCGGGCCCACGCGCCCAGCGCGGCACCCAGGCCGACGGCCAGGAAGTTCAGGGGAATCAGGGTTTGGTATGCGGACATGGGATCGGAAAGCCGCGCGCTTCGGGCCGTATGGATTGCACCCGTAGCAGTATGCCGAAAAACACCGCACCCGCGCCAATCGCCGCGCTCATGCGCGAATCGGAAGCCAGCCCTGGCCCGCTTGGCGTGCCGCGAAACAGGTTGAAATGCCCGCATGCGCCCGGGCCAGGCACTTATAAGATTCATTCTCATTAAGTGCTAGAATCCGCGGCTGCTCTCCCCTCGACCACATGGACAGTCATCTCCCCCCCCAGCGCCGGGCCTACTGGCTCAAGACGCTGCACCAATGGCACTGGATCAGTTCGGCGATCTGCCTGCTGGGCATGCTGCTGTTCGCGGTCACGGGGCTGACGCTGAACAACGCTTCCCACATTGAATCGAAGGCCGTGGTCACCACGCGCCAGGCCACGTTGCCGCAGGACGCGCTGCGCCAGCTCGCGCCCGCGCCCGGCCAGAAGAAGGCGCCGCTGCCCGAGCCCGTGTCGCGCTGGCTCGACCGCGAATTGGACACGTCCACCGCCGGCAAGCCGGCCGAATGGTCCGCCGATGAAATCTACCTGTCGCTGCCGCGCGCCGGCGGCGACGCCTGGCTGTCGATCGACCTGGCCAGCGGCGACATCGAATACGAACGCACCGACCGGGGCTGGATCTCGTACCTGAACGACCTGCACAAGGGCCGCAATACCGGCCTGGCCTGGAGCTGGTTCCTGGACGTGTTCGCCGTGGCCTGTCTGGTCTTTTCGCTGACCGGCCTGGTGCTGCTGAAACTGCACGCCGGCAACCGCGCCGCGACCTGGCCCATGGTCGGCCTGGGGATCGTGATCCCCGTGGTGCTGGCCCTGCTCTTCATCCATTGATTCAACGATCCGCCCTGGAGACATCCATGCGCAAGCTATTGCTGCCGGCCCTCGTGGCCGGACTGATCGCCCGGACCGCCAATGCGGCCGACCTGGGCCTGTCCATCGAGGTGCCGCGCCTGGACGTGGCCGAATACCACCGCCCCTATGTGGCGATCTGGATCGAGAACCCCGACCAGAGCGTGGCCGCCGACCTGGCCGTCTGGTACGACGTGGCCAAGAAGAACAACGAAGGCACCGAATGGCTCAAGGACATGCGCCAGTGGTGGCGCCGCAGCGGCCGCAACCAGCAGTTCCCGGTGGACGGCGTGAGCGGCGCGACCAAGCCCGCCGGCAAGCACGCGCTGGCCTTCAATGCCGCCGCCAAGCCGCTGGCCCAGCTCAAGCCCGGCCAGTACGCCGTGGTGGTGGAAGCGGCCCGCGAGGTCGGCGGCCGCGAGCTGCTGCGCATCCCCTTCCAATGGCCGCCGCAGAAGGCCGAACAGCTGAGCGCGCGCGGCGAGCATGAGCTGGGCGCCATCGCGCTGGACCTGAAGCCGTGATGAACCGCAATACGAACGCCAACGCCCAATCGACCGCGAGGAGCGCAACCATGAAGCAATCCGTCAAACACCTGGCCGCCGCCCTGGCGCTGTGCCTGCCCTTCGCCGCCGGCGCGCACGACGTCTGGGTCGTGCCGTCCTCCACCGTGCTGTCGGGCGCCGACAGCTGGATCACCGTGGACGCCGCCGTCGGCAACGACAAGTTCCACTTCAACCACGCGCCGCTGCGCCTGGACGGCCTGGCCGTGACCGCGCCGGACGGCTCGGCCGCCGAGGCCGAGAACTTGAACCGCGGCAAGCTGCGCAGCACCTTCGACCTGCAGCTCAAGCAGAGCGGCACCTATCGCGTGGCCGTGGTCAACGACGGCGTGTTCGCGCGCTGGAAGGAAGACGGCAAGCCCAAGCGCTACTTCGGCAAGCCCGAGGGCCTGGCCCAGGCCGTGCCCGCCAAGGCCGACGAGCTGGAAGTCTCGCAAAGCCTGGGCCGCGTCGAGACCTTCGTCACCGCCGGCAAGCCCAGCGCCGTCAAGCCCGTGGGCCGAGGCCTGGAACTGGCGCCCGTCACGCACCCGAACGACCTGTACGCCGGCGAGAACGCCACCTTCCAGATGCTGCTGGACGGCAAGCCCGCCGCGGACCTGGAAATGACCATCGTGGCCGGCGGCATCCGCTACCGCGACCAGGTCGGCGAGATCAAGGCCAAGACCGACAAGGACGGCAAGTTCTCGGTCAAGTGGCCGCAGCCCGGCCTGTACTGGGTCGAGGCCGGCATGGAAGACGCCAAGGTCAGCGTGCCGCAGGCCAAGAAGCGCCGCCTGTCCTACGCCGGCACCTTCGAAGTGCTCAAGCCCTGATCCGGCTGAAGGCCCAGGCCGCCATGTCCGTGCCCGCGTCCTACGCGCCCCGGGGGGCGCCCGCGCCCGTGGTGCGCGTGGCCTACGCCGCCCTGCCGTCGCGGCCGGCCCCGCAGGCCGCCGCGCTGGCGGGCGCCACCATGGGCACCACCTGGTCGGCCCGGCTGGCCCTCCCCGCGGGCTGCAACGAAGCCGCGGCGCGCCAGGCCATCCAGGCCGCGCTGGACGAGGTGGTGGCCGAGATGAGCACCTGGGAAGACCAGACCGACATCACCCGCTACAACCGCGCCGGCCCCGGCTGGCGCGCGCTGCCCGCCGGCTTCTGGCACGTGCTGCGGCACGCGCTGGCGCTGGCCGAAGAGAGCGGCGGCGCCTATGACCCCACCGTCGGCCCGCTGGTCAACGCCTGGGGCTTCGGCCCGCACCAGCGCGCCTTCGAACCGCCCTCGCCCGCCGCCGTCGAGGCGGCCCGCGCGCGCTGCGGCTGGCGGCGCGTGAAACTGGATCCCGAACGCCGCGCCGCCTGGCAGGAAGGCGGCACCTACCTGGACCTGTCCTCGATCGCCAAGGGCTACGGCGTGGACCGCGCCGCGCAGGCGCTGGACGCGCTGGGCGCGACCGGCTATCTGGTGGAAGTGGGCGGCGAGCTGCGCGCGCGCGGCCTGCGGCCCGACGGCCAACCCTGGCGCGTGGCCGTGGAAGTGCCCGACGCCAGCGACGCCCACGCGCTGGCGCTGCCGCTGCGCGACCTGAGCACCTCCACCTCGGGCGACCTCCGCCGCCACGCCGGCAGCGGCGACGCGCGCTACGCCCCCCCCACCGCCCCGCGCGCCGGCCAGCCCGCGCCCACCGGCGCGGCCGCGGTCCCCGTGCTGCCCGCCGACTGCGCGCGGGCCGACGCCCTGGCCACGGCGCTGACCGTGCTGGGCGAAACCGAGGGCCTGGACCTGGCCCGCCGCCACGGACTGGCGGCGCTCTTCATCCTGCGCGAAGCCGGCGGCTTCCGGCTCGCCGCCACGCCGGCGTTCCAGGCGCTGGCCGCGCAATCTTGAACGCCATGACCTTGCGCCTGACCGCCGCGGCCGGCGCGGTGCTGTGCTGGCTGCTGCTGTGCGCCTGGGCCTGGCGCCGCGTTCGCCGCGAACGCGCGCGCGAGACGCGAGCCCGCCAGGCGCTGGACCAGCCGCCGCCGCGCGCCGCCGTGCTCGTCGCGCACGCCAGCCAGACCGGCTACGCCGAGACGCTGGCCGTCCAGACCGCCGACTCGTTGCGCGCCGGCGGCCTGGACGTGCGCGTCGCGGCCCTGGGCCAGCTCGACCTGGCGCGGCTGCGCGGCTATGAACGCGTGCTGTTCGTGGCCAGCACCTACGGCGAAGGCGATCCGCCCGACACTGCCGCCGCCTTCGCCAGCCTGATGCAGCCGGCCGCCGGCGCGGCGCCGCAACTTCCGGGCCTGCGCTACGCCGTGCTGGCGCTGGGCGACAGCGAGTACGCGCAGTTCTGCGGCTTCGGCCGCGCGCTGGATGAATGGCTGCACGCGCAGGGCGCGCAGCCGCTGTTCGACCGCGTCGACGTGGACAACGGCGACGCCGCCGCGCTGCGCCACTGGCAACATCACCTGGGCCTGCTGGCCGGCCGCAGCGACCTGCCCGACTGGGAAACGCCGGCCTACGAACCCTGGCGCCTGCAAGGCCGCGAACGGCTCAACCCGGACAGCCAGGGCGGCCCCTGCTACCTGCTGACGCTGGCGCCGCCGTCCGGCGCCGCGCCCCTCTGGCAGGCCGGCGACATTGCTGAGATCGGCCCGCGCCGCGAACGCGGCGGGGAACTGCTGCCGCACCGCGAATACTCGATCGCCTCCCTGCCCGCCGACGGCGTGCTGCAATTGCTGGTGCGCCAGATG